>CAXNJL010000043.1:0-4874 GCA_964202625.1 Candidatus Babeliales bacterium
ATAGAATTCTTATAAAAAAAACGATTAATCAGCATTTTCCCAGCAGATACTTTCATTAACAGTTACAACAGGATACACATATGTTCATACAAAAAAAGCTTATGTTATTATTACTACTTACCAGCTTTCTAACTATTTCCAGCAGTCAAGTTCCACTCATAAAAGATTATATACAAGCAAAAAAAGAACTCAAAGACGCATGCGAGCGAGTTGATCTTGAAAAAATTCAAGCAGCTGCCACCTATTTTCGCCAGAATAAATTCACTACCCAAGAAGAAAAAGCTTTCTATACAAACACGTTAGGAAAAGCAGAAAAAACATGGCCTAAGAAAAAAAAGCTTGCTTGTATGCAACTAGGACTTTCTGCAACAAGCTTTCTTTTAAGTTATCTGTGCTGGACATCAGAGGGTAATAGGATGCTCAAAGATTATTCCAGCAAATTTAATCCACAGATAGAACAATCACAAAATCAACTTTTTAGAGCTTATAATAAAAGTAATTTTGGTGATATGAAACACGCAGCTTTTGATTGCGGCGAACTTTATAGAGAAAAAAGCTACCAGAAAGCAGAATTTTACGGTCAAAAAAGCCTCTATGGCTTGGGAACCTTAGGACTATTTGGGTCAGGATGCTCTTGGGGCTATGCTGGGCTCTCTAATCTTTTAGCTCCCGACAATAGAAATAATCCAGAAACAATAAAAAAATGCTCTGCAATCATAGAGAGCCTTCCCTGTTACGAGCAAGAAAAAAACTAAAGTAACGAGCTACCAGTTGCAAAATAGTTTTTATACTGTTAGGATTAAGAGGTGTTGATAGTTATCCGTTTGGTAATGAATCGAACATTGTTTTTTGGCTTTTCATCAATAAAAAGACCTTGTATTACCTATCTTTTTTTTAAGTGAGTTCACTATATGAATATCTATGTGGGAAATCTTTCCAGCAAAGTTACCAACGATCTTTTGAGATCAACTTTTGAAGCATTTGGCGAAGTCAAATCTGCTAAAGTAATTCTTGACCATGTAACCGGTCAAACAAGAGGCTTCGGCTTTGTTATCATGAACACGGATGAAGAAGCTCAAGCTTCTATCAACGGATTAAATGGTAAAGACCTTGAAGGTCAAAGATTAAACGTTAACGAAGCTCGTCCATTAGAGCCTCGCACAAGCACAGGTTCTGGCCGTCCACCTTTTGGTGATCGTCGTAGTGGCCCTAGCTCTGATCGCGGTGGTCGTGATGACAGACGTGGCGGTAGCAGCTTTAGCGGTAACCGTAAAAGCAGCTATTAATTTTTGTTAATTAACAGAAATTAGAAATATGCCCCGAAGAATATTCGGGGCATATTTTTGTATAAAATTATATTTTTCTTTTTTCTTAGCCGCTTTTTACTATGAATACTGCACTGCTTCTATCTGGTGGAGTTGACAGCTCAGTTGCCTTGCATCTTTTGCTTCAACAGGGCCATAACGTTACTGCCTTTTATTTAAAAATCTGGCTTGAAGATGAACTCGCTTTCTTGGGCTCTTGCCCGTGGGAAGATGACTTACTGTATGTGCGTGCCGTATGCGAACAAGCAGGTATCCCCTTACGCATTATATCTTTCCAAAAAGAATATAAAGAACGAGTTATTGCTTATACGTTAGCAGAAATCAAAGCAGGCAGAACTCCCAATCCTGATATATTATGTAATCAGTATATTAAATTTGGAGCGTTTTATGATGTTATTGGTTCTGAATTTGATTTTGTAGCAACTGGCCATTATGCTCGCAGAGTAGACAAAAACAATAAAGCATGGCTCTATCAAGCCCCCGATCCTGTAAAAGATCAAACATACTTTCTCTCTCAATTATCCCAAGAACAACTCAAACGGGCACTGTTTCCTTTAGGAGAATTATGCAAACAAGAAGTAAGGGCTCTAGCAGAAACTCTTAATTTGCCAAATAAGGCAAGAAGGGATAGCCAAGGGGTCTGTTTTCTTGGAAAATTAAAATTTGATGAATTTATAAAATATCACCAAGGGGAACGTTTAGGTGATCTTGTAGAACATGAAACAGGAAAAAAAGTCGGCGAACACAAAGGCTTTTGGTTCTATACAATCGGCCAACGCCATTCAATAGGTCTCTCTGGCGGACCATGGTACGTAGTAAAAAAAGATACAATATTAAATAAAATATATGTTTCTCGTACCTATAATACAGAAGATTTTTCTAGAAATACATTTGTTATAGCAAAAATTAATTGGATAGTAGAACTTGGTTACGATCCAGCACAAGCTCTTTTTGTAAAACTCCGTCATGGCCCAGCACTTCTCTTATGTACCCTCACAGCTTTAGATAATGATCAGTTTCTTGTAACATTAGAACAAAAAGATAAAGGTATTGCAGCCGGACAATTTGCTGTATTCTACCAAGCCAATGCATGCTTGGGCAGCGGTACAATTATCTAGTCTAGATAAGTATCTTTTTTTTTGATATGTTAGATACTATAATTTTAGTATTTAACATACTTCGTTACACTAAAGGATACGCTATTAATAATAATAGTTTTCGTACAGGAAAATATATAGCCGCATTCATACTTTTATGTTTATCAGTTCTTACGTTTTTTCTTGGAAAAGAATATTACTTTTTCATTAAAGAAGTTAAAGAACTTAAAAAACTTAAAACTCAATACTATGAATACGTAGGCACTCTTAAAAAAATAACAGCAGAGAATCTCTTTTTACAAGAAAAAAAAAAGGGGATAAATTTCAATGAAAGTTCTCACATATTTGTTCCTGTTAATAGAAGCGCTGCTTATTTAAAGAAATCTGCTCTTGATTTTGGTAAGAAAAAGGGTCTAGGGTGGGCTTTATCAAAATTATATGAAGCAAACGACTGGGTATCTTATGCCAAAAAAATACCGCCGCGCGAATCTTCCATCAAAAAAAGAGCTGTCAAAAAAAATAAAAAAGAACTAACTCCCTCTAAAAAACTAGCCGCTGTAGGCTATCAATCAAAAAAACAAACAAAACTTATGTGGCCACTTCACGCATCAAGCTTTAAATTAAGCTCTCCTTTTGGTCCAAGAAAAAAACCTAATGGATCATGGGGGTTTCACAAAGGCCTTGATATGGCAGCCCCAGAAGGCACACCTATACGAGCTGCTGCAGAAGGAACCGTTTCTGAAGCTGGATGGGCTAAAGGATTCGGTTATACCATTGTTATAATTCATAATGGAACACTCAGAACCCGGTATGCACATCTCTCAAAAATAGCTGTTTCTCTTGGCAAATATGTAAAAGAGGGAGAGTATATAGGAAAAGTAGGCAATACAGGACGAGTTTTTAGTAAATATAAAGGAGGAGGGCATCACTTACACTTTGAAGTACATCTTTATGGAAAACCAGTTAATCCACGCTATTTTCTTACCTAATATAAAAACGTTAGATCACTATGAACTATAAAAAAATATCTTTCTTTCTTGCTACTATAGCATTACTCGTAGTTTCTTTTTATTTTTTAAAAAGAGACACAAAAAAAACTATTCTTCTTGTAAACGTACTGAGCAAAGAGCTTTATGATGATATGCATATACTTGGATCAGAACACGTATCTTATGAAGACATAGATAGTATCTTAGAAACTACCTGGAAAAAATATGATAAAAATACGATTTTTGTTTTTTATTGTAGTAATTATGCTTGTAGCGCAAGTGGTGAATCTGCTCAAACTCTCGTAAAAGCTGGCTTTCCTAACGCTTATGCGTACGAAGGTGGAATGGCTGAATGGTTTAACTTGCATTCTGTTGATAAAAGTTATAAAATAGTAGGCGTTGGTAAGCAGAGCTATCTGCAACTACCAAATATATCTAAAGAACCTGCACCTAATATCAAAACTATTACTGCAGAAGAACTTAAGAATATGCTCACGAAGCATAACGTTAAGGGATAGTAATATATACAATAAGGCGGCATAGCCAAGGGGTAAGGCAGGGGTCTGCAAAACCCCCATCCCCGGTTCAAATCCGGGTGCCGCCTCCAAAAAATAGTTATTTGAAATGTTTGTGCCGAGGTGGCGAAATGGTAGACGCAAAGGACTTAAAATCCTTCGAGTGAAAGCTCATGCCGGTTCGAGTCCGGCTCTCGGCACCATTTATTCTTAAATAACTTGACTTCTTGATAGTGATTTTATAATGTACATTATATGATGTTTCTGGTAGGCATTATTCACGGATGTTCAGATTACTAAAAATAGAAGGAAAAGTATGAATAAAGCTAAATTAGTTGAACAAATGGCAAAAATAACCAAAACGCCAAAAGCTGCATGCAAAAAAGCATTAGAAGCGTTCATTAAGACAGTAAGTCAATCATTAAAATCCGGCAAATCAGTAGTTCTTACTGGCTTTGGTAGTTTTTCTGTTATGAAGAGAAAAGCACGTACAGGCGTAAATCCTGCAACACACAAAAAGATGCAAATTCCTGCTAAGCGCGTTGCTAAATTCAAACCAGGAAAAGCTTTAAGAGGTATGGTAGCTTCTTAAAGATATCACCCAAATTAATAGCCCGGATTTTCCGGGCTATCTTTTTATTCATCATATTTTTTAAAAAAGGAAAATACTATGAAAAACAAAGTAACCTCACCTACAGATTCACAAAATTGGCTTGAGTGGCTTCATAAGCAATATAATTGTTCCGGATGTGATCTTTCTCATTTTGCTGTTTGTCTTACTGCAGGATTAATGAGCGGACTTCTTTTAAAGACATACGGTAAACATATTTTATTATTACTCGGCTCAACCGCACTTATATTTTTCTTACTCAATTACACCCATGCTATTACCATACATATTTCTACCATAAATAGTTATATAGGTTTGCCAAAAACTAGTTCTTTACA
>CAXNJL010000044.1:0-4760 GCA_964202625.1 Candidatus Babeliales bacterium
CTTGTTTAAAACTTTATTTGCTACAGTATTTAATAAAAATATAAGTTTGCCTCTATCGCGTATGCCGTATGATCAGGCCTTTAATCTATATGGATCAGATAAGCCAGATTTGCGTTTTGCGCTTCCTATTTGCACTATAACTGACATGTTTAAAGAAACAGAAGTTTCTTTCTTAAAAAGTATAGTATCTGGTGGTGGAGTTATTGGTGCATTACATGTAGAAAATCATACTTTTACTCGTTCAGAGCTAGAAAATTGGATAGCTCAATCTCAAAAAAATGGAGCCAAAGGGTTATTGTGGGTGAGATTTAATAAGCAAGGCTTACCAGAGTCTCCTGTTGCTAAGTTTTTATCACCTTTATTTTTTGAACAGATACAAGAAATCGTTCCTACCGTTACGTATGGTAGTACTTTTTTTATTATGGCTGGCGAATATAAAGATACCTGGACTCAATTGGGTAGATTGCGCTTACAAATAGCTGATGCTCTACGGTTAATACCTAAGAACAGCATGCATATATCTTGGATTACCGACTTCCCTTTGTTGGAATATAATGCTGATTCTAAACGATGGGATTCAGTTCATCATCCATTTACTTCTCCGCAAGATGGCTGGGAATCTCAGCAGCCAGGGGATATGAAAGCTCGAGCTTATGATATTATTATCAATGGAGTAGAAATCGGTGGTGGATCTATACGTATTCATGATTCAGCTATTCAACAAAAAGTTTTTGATTTCTTAGGTTTGACCAGAGAACAGACGCAAGAAAAATTTGGATTCTTGCTTGAAGCTCAAGAGCTTGGTTTTCCGCCTCATGGAGGAATTGCTCTTGGAATCGATCGCTTGATTATGATTATGCTTGGTTGTTCTTCTATAAGAGAAGTAATAGCCTTTCCTAAGACTCAAACGGGCATGGACCCTATGATGGTATCGCCTACGCTCGTAGAGGGGGGGCAGTTGCAAGAGTATGGGATTGCTATTAAACTTGAAAGTAAATCAAGTAAATAGCCATCTTAACTTATGGGACACATGCAGCTATGAATATACAAAATAGTCCTATTTTTTCTAAAATATTATTTTTTAGCATGATGCTTTTTTCTCAAGAAGCATCATGCTGGAACTGGTCAAAAGCTAATCTTTCTGATCCGCAATTCTTACAAAAACTAACTTTTCCTAAAAACTTCATTTTTGGAGTCGCTGATTCTGCTTATCAAACAGAAGGAGCAGAAGGCCCGGGTGGAAAACTCTATGAAAACAGCTGGACTCGCTTTGAAAAAGAGCGAAATCTTGTCCCTGCAGGCAAGGGCTGCGAACGCTGGACGCGTTTTAAAGAAGATATTCAGCTTATTAAAAAATCTGGTTTTAAAATATACCGATTTTCTGTTGAATGGAGCAAAATAGAGCCGCAACCAGGTGTTTTTAATCAAGAAGCTATGGATCATTATAAAGATGTTTGCAAAGAACTGCTAACGCATAATATAATTCCTGTTGTTTGTTTGTTCCATCACGCTTGGCCTTGTTGGTTTGGCGATATTGATGGGTTTGAAAAAAGTAAAAACAATTATTATTTTATAAGATATGGAACTTTTGTTCTACGTGAACTAGCTCCTTATGTAACTACCTGGATGACCTTTAACGAACCAGAAGGGTATGCTATGCAAGCATATTATAGAGGCCATTATCCACCAGCAAAAAAAGACATGAGACTTACGGGAAAAGTTCTCAAACACATGATGCAATGTCATATAGAACTTTATCAGAATGCTAAAAAACAGAACAGTAAAAATCAAGTTGGTTTTGCAAAAATCATGCAACCGGTAGAGCCTTATTCTTGGTATAATCCTTTAGAAGTTCTTGCAAGTAGCGTAGCTAATTATCTTATGGATGATTGTCTTCTTAATTTCTTTTCTACAGGGATATTTAATTGGTCTACTGTTGGTATTAATAAAGTATATTATAAAGATGCGCGAGCTAAAAAATCGTTAGATTTTCTTGGGGTTAACTATTATACCCATACCTGGCTTAAAAACTTTTCTCCAAAATCAAAAATCGATGAAGTATTGAGTGAAGATGGAAAAGCTGTTCATCCAGAGGGAATATATAATTCACTTAAAAAATGCGCAAAACTTAAAGTACCTTTATATGTAGCAGAAAATGGTGTATCAGACAGTAAAGATATACTTAAAGAAGATTATATAAAAAGACATCTGTATGTTATAAGCCAAGCTTGCAAAGACGGTATTGATATACGCGGATATTTTTATTGGACTCTTATGGATAATTTTGAGTGGCTTCAGGCATATAATCAATGCTACGGTTTATATCATGTAGATCGTAAAACGCAAAAGCGTACGCTCAGAAATGGGGCAAAAAACTTTATATCTTATATTCAAACAAGATGATAATAACTATTGCTATGCTCTTGTATAGTTCTTATACTAGAGCATAGCTTTTTATATAACATATACCCATAGAGCGTAATTTCTTATGAAAAAAACAATATTTTTATTCTTTTCTTTTCTCTTTATTTCGCAATCAGCTTTTTCAGTTTTTGATATAAAATACCCTGAGAATCTTTCTAGATTATCATCTAAACATGCTCTTTCTGTTATTTTGCGCGCAACAGAAAAAGAGATAGAATTTTCTCTTAATGGTAAAAAAATTGCTATGTTTTGTGATAATCCAAAATCAGCTTATAAATCTTATGTTTACCCTCAAAAATTAGAGCCGGGCATATATAGCCTTTCTATTAAAGATCAACATGAAACAAAATCTATAGGTTTTATACTATTAGATTAATGTCTCAAAAAACTATTTTTTTACAGCCACCAGAATTACTTGATCAAAACATACAAGAAAAAATAGTTTGTATACGCTCTCATAGAGAACGTATATTTAAGACTGGTTTAGAAATTATAGATAATCAAAAGATTTTTCATAATTATGGCCATGGCGGTGCAGGTTGGACCTTTCTTTTTGGTTCAGTACATGAAGCTATGCGTCAATTTGAAGAATATGTTTCTAAAAATATCTGCAACCCAGAGACTCATATCTATGTTGTTGGCGCTGGCTGCTACGGCCTACTTACAGCAATTTTATTAACGCGTCTTGGTTATACAGTAAAAATTATAGCTAAAGAAACAAAAGATATAGCTTCTTATAAAGCTGCTGGATTCTTTTTCCCTCGTCCACGCAAAAATCCAACAAAAGAAGAACGAGAGATATTTTTATCTTTTGGCTTAGATTCTTATACAGCCTATCGGCAGATTATTGGGGGATCACATCCTTTTCTTAAGTCTGGTGCACGATTATTACCCTGTTATTTTGGTCCCGACATAGACCCCGGTTTTCAGCAGTATTTAGATAATAATCTTATGCCCTTACCAGAAAAAGTTATTATTGATTTTCAAAATGGCAAAACATATGATGCGATAGCTTATCAAACTGTTTTTATAGATGTTCTTGTCCTTATGCAAGAGCTTGAAAGAAATAGAAAAGAGTTGGCAATAGAAATTATACAAGCTGAACTAGAAAATTTTAACGAAATAAAAGTAGAATATATTTTTAACTGTTCCGGTTTTGGCGCAAAAAAACTTACAAATGATAGATTACTTGTTCCTGTTCAGGGTCATTTGATATCATTAAAAAATCAAAAAAACCTATCTTGCTTAGAGTATATGATAAATGTTAAAGTCGTTATGATTGATAGTTTTGGTAGAACTCGCGATAAATTATTGTATTACGCACCAAAAGAATCAGGAATACTTGGGATTACTTTTTTAAGAGGACAAGATTCGCTTACAGCAAATGCCCATGAATTTGATGATTTACTAAAAAGAAGTCGTGATTTTTTTGGTATATAAAAAGAAAGCATATCTGTTATGACGAAAATAGAAGTTGATAAAGATCTTTTTATTAAAGAAAATCTTTGTATATCTTTACATGAACTTGAATTTACTACGAGCAAATCTGGAGGCCCTGGTGGGCAGCATGTTAACA
The DNA here is from genome assembly GCA_964202625.1 of Candidatus Babeliales bacterium. Classification (GTDB taxonomy): domain Bacteria; phylum Babelota; class Babeliae; order Babelales; family Babelaceae; genus CAXNJL01. Next base: position 4,001 of record CAXNJL010000044.1, read on the forward strand.
AAACAGAATCTAAAATTACTATACGCTGGAATATTCCAAGTAGCAAAGCTCTTACAGATTTTCAAAAAGAGCTTTTGTATAAAAATTTAGCTTCAGAGCTCACTACAGCGGGAGATATTATTGTTCATGCAAGCGCTTCCAGAAGTCAGTTGCAAAATAAAAAAGCTGCTCTTGAGCAACTTTCTCATAAAATTGCATCTGCTTTATATGTTCCAAAAATACGCCGCGCTACAAAAGCTTCTAAGGGTTCAAAAGAAAAACGATTGTTTTCGAAAAAAGTGCACAGCGCTGTTAAAAAAACTCGAAGCACAAAAAATTATAGTGAATAAAAAATCTTAAGGAAAGTGGTGGGCCGCGTTGGGATCGAACCAACGACCCACAGATTAAGAGTCTGTTGCTCTACCAGCTGAGCTAGCGGCCCACAAATAAGATATATCTTTAAGATAACAAATAACAAATAATTCTGCAATTGTTGTTTATTATTTTTTTTCTTCTTTATTCTGTCTCGCTTATAATAAAAAGAGCTCTGTGTTATACTTAATACATATATTAATTTCACAGTATGGCTGATTATGGACTTCATAAAAAACTCTTTTTTATCATTTTTTAAAAATAGCCTTAATGCTATACAGCAGTCTGCTGTTGAACTTAAATCGGGAGTTCTTTTGGTTCGAGCTGGTGCTGGATCAGGAAAAACACGAGTAATTACTTCAAGAATGGCTTATCTAATGATAGAGCATGCAGTTCCAGCACATACCAT
>CAXNJL010000045.1:0-4693 GCA_964202625.1 Candidatus Babeliales bacterium
TATTTGGAAAGTCTAAAAAAATAAGTTTCTTCTTGTATCATAGTTGTAGAACGAGCACAAGAGGTACATAACGGCGCCGGTTCTTGTTGATCTACGACTTCTATAACAAATGTTTCACAAGGCGTACAGTACCAACCATGGTAATACCCCTTATAAATGTCCCCTGTTTTAAGTAAATCAGTAATCCATAGACTCACCGCCTGAGCATGAGCTTTATCTGTAGTGCGTATAAAATGAGTGTATTCTATGCTGTATTTTTCCCAGCACTCTTTATAAGCAGGAATAAAACTATCAACAAATGCTTGCGGGGTCATATGTGCTGCTGCTGCAGCCTGAGCAATTTTTTGACCGTGTTCATCGGTTCCGGTTACAAAACAAACATCTTCTCCTTTAAGCTTATGCCAGCGTGCAGCAACATCAGCAAGAAGCGTTGAATACAACGATCCAAGATGCGGCTTTGCCGTAACATAATAAATAGGAGTGGTAACATAAAAAGAAGCTGTGGTGCTTTGAGCCATAAGATATCACTCTATAATTTTTTTAATAATAAGATTGTAACCAAAAGATTAGTAGTTCAAATTTTAATATAAGCAGCCCCTAAAATCAAATTGCAGATTACTCAACCAAGAATAAAGGCAAAAAAAGAACTTGCAAGCTTGTATTTATTTAAAATTATTGACAATCTGAAATTATATATGTTACGCTTAATAAGTAAGATACTGTTTCTTGCAGATTACTTTTCTATACTTCATGAAAAAAAGGAACATACTATGAAGAATTTTTTAAAAACAACAGGTATATTTTGTCTCACCCTTCTTGTTTCACAACTTAATGCTGAATACTTTAGATCGTATAAAATGGGCTTAGCTCATAATAAAATGCGGGCTATAGAACTTTTAGCAAAAGATACACGTTCTGCTTTAGAAGAAGCTGAATTAGATAGATTGTGCCATAATTGGGCTCAAAGAGAAATGGATGCGTATAAAATAAATCGCATGAACAGTTCTATGTCACTTCTTGATTATAAAAAAGAACTTGCCGTACAAAAAGCTCGTGCTATTGAATTAGCCGCTCAAGAAAAAAGAACTCCAGCTGAACAAAAAGAACTTCGTGATCTTGGTCACGCATGGGCTTTAAGAGAAAAAGCTGTATTTAGATCTATGCACAAAGAGACAAAACATCCAAAAATAAAAAATCTTATGCATAAAATAAGTCATAGACATACTGAAGAATAATAAACATACGTTATTATTTTAAGCTAAGTTTATAAAGAGACGTGCACTATGTACGTCTCTTATTTTTTGTAAATAATTAAAGCATATCTCAAACTTTCTTATCTCTTTTTCTTCTTTTTAATTAATACCAGTTGTATTTATTTAAAATATCTGTATACTTATTATTAACATATAATAAATTACAGATATAAAAAGGATACACCTATGAAAAAACTACACATACTCTCACTTTTAGTAACCATCTCGCTCTTTTTACCCTGCAACATGTCTGCAGCAGCACTTTATAGTATGTATTGTACAGCTAAAAGATTCAGCCTCAGTTACATTGATCATCATCATATAAAAGATATTTGTGAAAATGCAGACAAAGAATTACAAAAAGATTTTAGACAAAATTTAAAAAAACTTATTCCACAATCTGAATTTGAACAATTAAAAATCACCAATCCATTAGATTCATTTTTTATCACTCATCAATTTGCTGGTGATGATAATACATGTGCCGCAGTTGGTTCAAATCAATACAATCTAATAATCTTTCCAAAAAATAATTATTATGACAAATCTATGAATGTAGCACTAAAACATGAAGTTGCACATCTGCTACATAGAGATAGCTCAAAGCTACAAGAAGCATCTAAAGAATATTATCAAAATATTTCTTTGGCTGGATTTTTGCGCACTATCTATAGTTCAATGAAACATGCTACATATAGAAGCGCTGGAGGTTCATACGGGTTATTTGGAATATATGCACTCTATAATCAGTACAAATATAATCAACATAGTATTCAAATGGAACGAGAAGCTGATGCTTTTGCCATAAAGCATACTGATTCTATCAAAGAACTTGAAGTAATTGCCTCTTATTTTAAGAAATATAGTTGGAAGGGGCAAGAAAAAATGATTGCTGCAGCTATGGAAAAAAGCACAAAAGGGATCGATCTATTAAAACTACATACAGCTAATTTTGAAGTCAAAAGCTTCATAAAATTTCCTTTTCTTAATGAAATGTTCCATGATCACCCACAAATAGAAGAACGCGTAGCAAAAATACAAGAAAAAATTGATTTTCTTAAAGCTCAAGAAGCAAAATTAGAAAAAAATAATTAGAATTAATAATACAAAACAGGATACACCTATGAAAAAACTACACATACTCTCACTTTTAGTAACCATCTCGCTCTTTTTACCCAGCAACCTCTCTGCAGCAGGATTTTTTAAAGGGGTAAAGGGTTGCGCTCTGCCTGCCTATAAAGCAAAAAGCATTCTTGCAGGATCTGCCCTCACTGGATATTACGCCTATGAAAAATTAGAGACTAATAAATCACACGAAAAAACTTTATCTGAAGTAGAATATTTTTGCAAAACAGAAAGCAAAGCAACACAAAAAGACTTTAGAAACCATGTAAAAAGCCTTATTCCTGCTTATGAATTTGAACGATTAAACATATCAAATCCGCTTAAATCTTTTTTTGTTGCATACTCGCATACTACGATAGCAGCATCTTTAAAAAATAATTCTAAAAATCTTATACTGCTTTCTCCTGTAGCAATCAAAAAATTTGATCCTATAGATTTTGTATTACGTCATGAAATTGCACATATTCTTCTGGGACATCATGATGAACAAAAAAAAGTACATAAAGAAGTTCCTTTAAAAAATTGTGTAGCGGCAGGATTACTTACTGCTTATAGAATCAAAGGAAATTATTCAGCATCTGCAGCTCAAGTATTCAAAAAAAATATTGGCTCATTTGGCTTATTTAGCTGTTACGCTTTATATAATCAGTACAAATCTAATCAACTTGTAAGAAAAAGTGAATATGAAGCTGATGCATTTGCTCTTAAACATACACATTCTGTAAAAGAACTAGAAAAGGGTATTGATATTTTACATTTCTGCTCTCAAACAGGAGAAAGAAATATGATAAAAAATATGCTTAAAGTTTCAGGGTTACCAGAAAAAGTACAGCACATGGTAATAGCCTTATCAAACAGTGATTTTTACAATGAATGTTTTGTTACGCACCCAAAAGCAGAAGAGCGCGTGGCAAAAATACAAGAAAAGATTGATTTTCTCAAAGCTCAAGAAGTAAAATTAGACAAAAAAGATTAGAAGTTTATTATTTTAAACCAAGCTTATAAAGAGACGCTAATTCCGAAACAGTAGTTGCATCCTGTGAAGATTTATCGTCTCTTATTTTTATAAAACGAGGGAATCTCAAAGCATAGCCTGCTGCATGTAAAGGAGAAAGCGTAATCTCGTCAGCCTGTATCTCACACACTAACACCGGCTGCACCCAAACCGATGGAATTAAGCTGTCAGGACAAATAACTTGTGATGGCCGCGCGTGAGAGCTATGCATGTCACACTGTTTTTTAAGCATACGCCATTCATCATCAGAAAGCCCGGTACCTACTTTTGCTATAGTTTTATACGTGTCAGTTTCTGGATCATAAGCACCAACTAAAAATGCCCCCATACCTAACCCGGTACGACGACCTTTTCCGGTATAATACCCCAAAATAACTGCGTCAATACTATCGGAAATACGGGTGCCTTCTTGGCGCTTAAACTTAATCCAGTTAAAATTACGCTTACCAGCCTGGTAGACAGAATCGAGCTTTTTAAGAACAAGACCCTCAAAACCACCCAACAACATAGCATCAAAATACTCTTGCGTTTCTTGCGCAGTAGTAACTATTTTTTCTGGAATTACGGTAACTAAAGCATCCTGTGGTTGCCCGAATAGTTCTATCAGTTTTTTTCTTCGTTCTTCATGAGATACAGCAAGTAAACTTTTATGTTCTGCATATAAGATATCAAAAATAATAAAAGTAAGCGGCAAATCTTGCGCAGCAGCTGCTACGGCATGCTTTCTTTTACGTGTTATTGTTTGCTGAAACGGCATACATATACCCGTAGCCTGATCGTAAGCAACAGCTTCACCTTCTATAATATAGCTATCTGGTGACAAAGATTCTATATGCTCTCTAATCTCTGGAAACATATCCGACATATCTAATAAATTACGAGAAAAGAAATTAATCTTATCCCCAGACTTATGTATTTGAAGCCGAAATCCATCAACTTTAGGTTGAGCTGCACAACGACCTAATCGCGCAATAACCTGCTCTGCAGATGAAGCACGTTCTGCCGCAGCCGGACGCACGGGTATACCAACTTGTATTTGAAGCAGATCGATACCATCTGTACCATCTTTTTTTAACGTATAGGCTATAAAACCTATGTCGGCACAAATATTATAGGCATGTTCTAAATTTTTATGTAAAGATTTATCACCAACAGTTGCCCAAGATAAAGCGTCCAGCAAAGTCATATCAGAAAAACCAAGGCGTAATTTTCCAAGCACTATGCGTACTATAAAACTACAAGAAAGTGGGGATAATTGTTTGAAAAGTTTTTGTAATAATAAAGATCGTTGATCATAACT
>CAXNJL010000046.1:0-4661 GCA_964202625.1 Candidatus Babeliales bacterium
AACTCCCTCTTTTAAGAGAGATCTATTTTTTTGCAACATATGCAAAATAGGAAACGTTATTTGATACGGCAAATTAGCTAAAAGAGTCCATGGTGCATGTTCTTGAAAAACTGTAAAATCTACGTCTAAGATATTTGCTTCATGCATCACAAGACGCTTGTCTGAGCCATACTGCTCAGACACATACTGTGCCCATTCAGGATCAATTTCAAAAATCCATAAACGTGCTAATGGCTCAGCTAGAATAGCTTCTGTTAAAAAACCATCTCCACAACCAATTTCAAAAACAGAGCTCTCTTTAGTAAGAGTCACTGCATGAGTAATCTCATTTACTACCCATTGTTCACGTAAAAAATGTTGTCCAAATTGTTTTTTAACTGCTATTCCAGCTGTTGATGCCATAAATTCCTTTATTATTTCATTAATGCTTCTTTGAAGAAACTGAGTTCTTCAAGAACTTTTCCTGCTCCTGCAACTACGCATAAGAGAGGGTTTTCTGCTATACGTACCGGAAGGCCGGTTTCTGCTGAGATAAGTTTATCAATACCACGAAGCATAGCTCCACCACCAGCAAGCACGATTCCTTGACTTACTAAGTCAGAAGAAAGCTCAGGCGGTGTATTTTCTAATGCTGCACGAACAGCATCTACAATGCTACCAATAGTTTCTAAAAGAGACTCATACACTTCTGTGCTTGAAAGCATAATAGCCTTAGGAACACCTGTAAGTAAATCACGTCCTCTTACTTCTATTTTTTCAACAGGAGCATCAAACATTACTGTCCCGATACCAATTTTTACCATTTCAGCAGTACGCTCACCTATCAAGAGATTGTATTTACGTTTTACATACTGAACAATAGCGCGATCCATTTCATCGCCGCCAACACGTACGGAACGACAGTACACAACATTTTTTAAACTAATAACAGCAACTTCTGTGGTACCGCCACCAATATCAACAATCATGCTACCAATAGGTTCATGAACAGGAAGCCCTGCGCCAATAGCTGCGGCCATAGGCTCCATGATGCAATATACTTCTTCACCGCCAGCTTGACGAGCAGAATCTTCTACCGCACGACGCTCAACTTGTGTAATACCAGATGGAACACCAATAACCATACGTGGTCTTGGGCGAATCCAGGTACGACGATTATCATGAACTTCACGTATAAAGTGACGTAACATGCTTTCTGCTAATTCAAAGTTTGCTATTACACCTTCACGCATAGGGCGCTCTGCTGTAATATTTTCTGGTGTTTTACCAAGCATTTCTTTTGCACGTCTACCAGCAGCAAGAACTTGATTGGTGCCTTTTACTACAGCAACCACTGAAGGTTCACTCAGTACAATGCCCCTATTGGGAACATAGACAACAGTATTTGCTGTACCCAAATCGATAGCAAGATCATAAGAGAAGTAACTAAAAATTCTCTTTGTAGGCAAATATTTTGCCGCTTTTTTAATATAGTTTTGCATGATACTCAAAAGTTTGACTCCATTGATAAAGATATTCTAATGTTTTTAACTGACTGTTTTGCAACCGCATAATTTAAAGGAATGTCGACAAGCAATCCTGCACGATTGGCAACTCTTGGACATTCAAGATCTCTACTATAATCATAGTTAAGACCGATACTTACATATTCACTACCCCATTCAGAAAGATTTTCTGCTCGACCAAATTTACCCTCTATCGACTTATCTACTCTCTCATCAGACCAACAATCTTTGCGATGTACCACTAACGTATACGCCGCTTGTATCCCAAAATTATCACGCAAACCATCTAAAATAAGAGTTGGCATAGCAATAAAGGTGAATCCAGGATTTATACGCGTATTGGCTAATAAAGCCCCATACGTTAAGGGCTCAAGGCCAACAGGAACTCTTTGTAAAGATGTTTTTGGTAAACGTTTTTGAACGCGTACCAATAAAAGAGCTCGCCAATCTTCTTTTATATTAAAATCTGCGTCAAGACTACCATATAATCCCCAGTGACCGTTTCCACCCAACGGTATAGATGCTGGATTATAGATAGAGCGTGATTTTGCTGTTGGTGCAATTACACCAAACGTACATCCAGCGTCTATAGCTTTAAATTTTGCTTTATATTCCCATCGATTACCTAATCGCAGAGAAATATCAGTATCGCCCCAACTAAGTGTATCATAGTATGAAGAAGATACCTTTAAAAAGTTATGCAGTCGCGCATTGCCTTCCAAAATTTCTTCAAAATCACCGGGGAAAAGGGTGATTTTCTTGCGATCAAGATGTGCTTTTTTATGTGAATTAACATGCGCAACAAAAGTATCTACGCCAATAATAATATTACGAGTAATCGCTTGACTATACCGTAAACCTATAAGTTGCGTATCAATAAGACCGTCTTGATCCCAAGGAATCGTATTAGTATGTACCAGCACATCCGAACGTATAAAATCACCAGCAAAAGCTTTTTCCGGGTAGGCCTTAAGAACACTTTGAAGAAGCTGTATTTGATCGTAAGCGCCATCTATTTCAAACAAAGAAACAACTTTTTCTTGATCGTTATATGCTTCTGATGCGGAAATAAAATCAGCCTGTATCAAAACATTTGATAATTTATTTGTATGCCGTGTTAAGGGCCTTTGAAATAAAGGAAAATATCTATTATCAAAAATCATAGCGTATGAATTAAAATAAGCGAATAAACTAAAAAAACTAATTTTTAAAAGATATTTAATCATAAAGAACCGGTAAAATCTTTTCGTGCCAACTAAGTAATTCTAGAAAGAAAGTAAGAAACTCATATGCGAGTAAATCAAAGAAATAGCTCATATATTCTTTTAATAATAAAGCATATCTATTTTTTTTAAAGTTCTTTTTTTAAAATTGACACTTTTGGGACAAAAAGGTATCTTTTTTAGGATTACACGTCAACAAAGATCTGCGATTTTAATAAATAAAAAAGGAGTTTTAGATGTTTTTTTTCGTTTCTCTCTTATTATTTTTTAGCACGCTTATGCTCTCTGCAGAAAAACAAACTATGTGTACCGATTGCTCATATGAATGGAAAAATGCAACGGCTATAATGAGCAACACTATCGTACAAATTATTGCTGACAGAACAAGCTTTGATTGGCTTAATCCATGGAGATTAAAAGATCAGGGACAATTTTCTGGTAGTGGTTTCTTTTTTAAACTTCCTGGATTAATTGAGCAGGACGGTTATATACTTACCAATTACCATGTAGTTGATGAAGCGAGAGTTCTTGCTATTTATATTCCTATTTTAGGAAAAAGAATGCTTTCGGTAGAATTAGTAGGGGCTTGTCCCGAAGGAGATGTTGCTCTTTTAAAACTTACAGAAGAATCATTAATAATTTTACAAAAAGCTATTGGCGCTATTCCCTATCTTTGCTTGGGCGATTCTGAAGAACTAGAGGGGGCAATGCCCGTTATGGCTCTAGGCTATCCAAATGAATCACGCTACATGAAAAGTACCGTAGGCGTTATAGCAGGAAGAGAATATGATGGAGCTTCTTATATCCATATGACAGCGCCTATTAATCCAGGAAATTCTGGTGGACCACTGGTAAATCTTTTGGGAAAAGTTATGGGTATTAATACAGCTCATAGACCAGATTCATCAAACATTGGGTATATTATTCCCATTAACGATATAAAAATGTTGATCCCAGAATTACTAAAAAAGAAATTAGTAAGGCGACCTTCTTGGGGCATTATTGCGCAACAAGCAACAGATGAACAACTGCATATGTACGATAATCCTGTTCCTGGCGGCATGTATATTTATGAAGTTAAAAAGAACTCTTTTTCTGAAAAAATAGGTATAAAAAAAGGTGATGTTCTTTATTATGTTAACGGCTATGCTATAGATAATTATTGCGATGTATCTGTCGGCTGGAAGCTTGCAGAAAAAGTATCTATACAAGAATTCTTTATGCATTTTTCTATGGGCGATCAAGTTGATCTTGTTCTTTATAGAAATGGAAAAAAAATAGAACTTAGCTGCACTCTTACCGATCCGATATTATATCCGGTAAGAACTATTTTCCCTCATTTTGAACAGGCAGAAATAGAGTATGTGGCTCTTGGTGGAATAGTGCTTATGCAATTAAGAAAAAATCATTTCGAAGAAATAGGCATGAGCCGTACCTTATCGCCCTATACAGAGCCTGATTATGAACTAAAGGGAGTATTAGTAGTTACCTCACTCTTTCCCGGATCATCGCTTCAAAAAGTTGATTGTTTATATGTGGGAGCCTTGATAGATACGGTAAATGGAAAAAAAATACACACACTCAAAGATTTTCATCAAGCATTAAAAATAAGTCTTAAAACGGGCATAGTCTCTTTTATGACAAAAGAAGGCAAGATGACAGCAGTTTCTTTAGACGTTATAATTTCTAAAGAAGAACAATTGGCAGATGATTTCATGTATCCACTTTCACCCGAAATTGCTGCGCTCATAGAATCATATACCCATACATCTTAATTCACTTCGCACATGAAAGCTTTTATGCTTATATTTTTATTTTTTTTATTGACTCATAATTTTTCTTCTTATTCTGCGCAACAAGCACACCCGGAAAAAAAAATCGACAAGAACATGATTTCTGCTGTTCATGATCAATGCGTGGAACTAGGAATCAG
>CAXNJL010000047.1:0-4595 GCA_964202625.1 Candidatus Babeliales bacterium
TTGCTTATTTAAAATTTGTTTCTATTGATACTGCGTACTTCTATGCAATCGTACTTGGTTGTTTTTCTGGTATTGTTATTGGTTGGATTACCGAATACTATACAGCCGGAAAACCAATACGCGATATCGCAGAAGTTTCTAAATCTGGCGCAGCAACAAATATTATTTACGGTCTTTCTATTGGTATGGAATCAACCGTGGGTCCTGTAATGATTCTTTCTCTTGCTCTCTGGGCAGCTCATACTTATGGCGGCGGTCTCTTTGGAGTATCACTTGCTGCAGTTGCTATGCTTGCTACCGTAGCAATTACTATGACTGTTGACGCATACGGACCTATAGCTGATAACGCTGGCGGTATTGCTGAAATGGCTGGCCTTGGTGAAGGAGTTCGCTCTATAACTGATAAGCTTGATGCTTTAGGTAACACTACTGCTGCTATGGGCAAAGGTTTTGCTATTGGATCTTCGCTGCTTACCGCACTTGGTATGTTCTCTGCTTACAGTGAACTTACAGGAGTTCTTTTAAACTTAGCAGATCCGTTAGTTATTGTGGGATTATTCTTAGGCGCAACTATGCCTTTTTATATTTCTTCTTTAACTATGCGCTCTGTTGGTGATGCTGCATTAAAAATGGTTATGGAAGTTCGTCGTCAATTCAAAACTATTCCTGGTCTTCTTGAAGGCAAAGAAGGAGTTGAACCTGACTACGAAAGCTGCATAGCTATTAGTACAAAAGCTGCACTTCATGAAATGATTTTACCCGGCATACTTACCGTAACAGTTCCTGTAATAATATTCTTTACCTTAGGCAAACTTGCCCTTGGTGGATTACTTGTCGGCGCAACCGTTACTGGTGTTCTTTTAGCTCTTATGATGGCTAATGGTGGTGGTGCATGGGATAATGCTAAAAAGTATATTGAAGCTGGTAATCTTGGCGGCAAGGGATCAGATGCACACAAAGCTGCTATTATTGGTGACACGGTAGGAGACCCTTTCAAGGATACTTCCGGACCTGCGCTTAATATCTTAGTAAAGCTTATGTCTATGGTTTCATTGCTTTTAGCTTCGCTTTAAACTTAAAGTAATAGTTCTTAAAAAAAAATGGGATTCTTTTAAAAAAGAGTCCCATTTTTTTTTAAGTTTAGAGATAAAATAGTTGCTATTATATCGCAAACAGCGTATAATTTTAACTATATTCTTTTACATAAGTAATTCTGATATGTATGGTGAGCGTAGCTCAGTCGGCAGAGCATTGGATTGTGGTTCCAGGGGTCGTGGGTTCAATCCCCACCGCTCACCCCATTTACATAAAGAAGTTGCTTTATACAAGAAAAAAAATTAGTATAGTTTTATAATCGGGGTGTAGCGCAATTGGTAGCGCACTCGCTTTGGGAGCGAGGGGTTGTCAGTTCGAGTCTGGCCACCCCGACCAGATAACAAAGAAGCAAGTTAATCTTGCTTCTTTTACTTTTTACTCATTTGTTGTGCTTATGATTTTTTTTGATAGACGTTATTTTCGCTATTTTGACTGGATAACTTTTTTCCTCTCTCTTCTTATTTCTTCTCTTGGTTTACTTTTTGTTTTTAGTGCTACGTATCGCCCAGATGCTATGTATTCTGTTTTTTTTAAGAAACAGTTACTTGGCATGTGTACTGGCTATATACTTTATTTTATATGCTGCGCAATTGATTATAGAACATTAATGCGTTGGGGCTATGCTGCATATTTTATTACTATGGGACTTCTTATTTTTACTCTTTTTAAGGGAAGTATAGGAATGGGTGGTCAGAGATGGATTAATCTGGGTATAATAAAATTTCAACCATCAGAATTTAGTAAATTATTCTTGCCGGCATTTATTACGTATTATCTCAAACTGCAAGATAAACTAAAATATGTTTTTAAAGACTTTACCCCTATTTTAGCTATTATTGCTGTAAGTTTTTTGCTCATTCGCAAACAACCAGATCTTGGAACAGCTCTTATATTATTATTTTCTGGAACGGCTATGCTCTGGTTTTCAGGAATTTCTAAAAAATTTTTTATTATTGTTTTATCTATAGTAATTATCGGATCACCTTTTTTGTGGAAATGTCTTAAGCCGTATCAAAAACAACGGATTTCTGTATTGCTTGGCGAAGGTGATGCGCGCAAAGAACGGTATCAAATAGAACAATCTAAAATTGCTATAGGTTCAGGTTGCATACTTGGTAAAGGATTTCTCAAGGGCACACAAAATAAGTTGCTTTTTTTACCAGAAAGCAGAACTGATTTTATTTTTTCTGTATTATGTGAAGAAATGGGCTTTCTTGGAGCACTTTTTGTGCTTATGCTTTATATGCTCCTGTTCATGAGATTTATAACAGTAATTAGTACTATTAAAGATTTCTCTTCCCAATTACTTGCATTTGGCATGGTTATACATATTATGTTCTCAGTCTGTGTTAATATATGCATGGTTATTGGATTATTACCCATAGTAGGGATACCCCTACCGCTCATGAGCTATGGTGTAACCAATTTATGGCTTACGTATGCAAGTCTTGGTTGGTTTAATAGTATTGCCATGCGTAGATTTCATATAGTCTAAAAAATAACGGTTGAAAGAATCTCTTATGCATACTGAAAAAAAAATAATAGAGCTGGTTTCTCCTTATGAAATGGGAGAAGAAAAAAGTTATGATTTTCATCCCAAAAAATTTGAAGATTATTTAGGCCAAGAAGAACTTAAAAAAAAATTATGGGTGTATACACAAGCTGCTGCTTTACGCAAAGAACCACTCGATCACTTATTACTTTTTGGTCCGCCAGGTGTAGGCAAAACAACGCTTGCGCAAATTATGGCTCATACTATGGGCGTATCACTCAAAATATGCAGTGGTCCTACGCTTGAACGCTCAGGAGATCTTGTCGCTATTTTATCAAGCCTTGAGCCACGCGATGTTTTATTTATAGATGAAATTCATCGTATGCCCATAACAGTAGAAGAAATGCTGTATAGTGCAATGGAACATTTTAAAGTAGATGTAATTATAGGCCAAGGTGCCGGAGCACAATCGATACACCTACCTCTTTCGCCATTTACCCTTATTGGCGCAACTACAAAAGCAGGCATGCTTTCAGCACCGCTTAGAAGTAGATTCGGTATTATTGAACGCATAGAATATTATACTGTACAAGATTTGCAGCTTATTGTTTTACAAAGCTGTAACTATTTAGGTATAAAAATACCTGCAGAATCAGCGCTTACCATAGCTGGTTGCGCGCGAGGAACGCCACGAATTGCCAAAAAAATAGTTCGTCGTATACGCGATTTTATACAAGTGCATGATCTTGCAGATGTAACACAAGAACAGGTTGTGCAAGCTCTTACTTTTTTTGGCATAGACAAAGAAGGCTTAACAGCAAGCGACATACGTTTTTTAAAAGAAATATTGGTGCGATTTAGAGGTGGACCTGTAGGTATAGAAACGCTGGCAGCGATTCTTGGCGAAGATAAAGATACACTTGAAGATATATACGAACCGTTTCTTATGCAAAAAGGATATCTTGAAAAAACGTCTAGGGGTCGACAAATTCCCCCTAGCATAGTACCCTATTTACTAAGTAAAATACTCGGACAAAAATCATTAGTGGAGTAATCATGGCAGGCCATTCCAAGTGGAAACAGATTAAACATAAAAAAGCAATTTTAGATTCTAAAAAAGCAAAAAAATATACCAAGCTTATTAAAGAAATAACGATGGCTGCTCGAGCTCAGGGCGGTGATCCTGCAGGCAATCCACGACTTCGTCTATTATTAGAAAAAGCAAAAGAAATTAATATGCCGCAAGAAAATTCTGTGCGTGCTATTAAAAAAGGTACGGGGGAACTTCCCGGCACTCATTACGAAGCTTACACCTACGAAGGCTACGGGCCAGGAAATATAGCATTAGTTATTGATGTGCTTACTGACAACAAAAATAAAGCTATTGCAGAATTGCGACGCATATTTACGCGCAATAATGGCCGTATTGCCGATACGGGATCTGTAATGTGGATGTTTAAACAGTTTGGCGTGATTACTGCAACTGCTGGATCAAAAACAGAAGATGAACTATTAGAACTGTTGCTTGATTATCCTGTAGAAAATTTAGAAATTCATGAAGGCGATCTTACGGTTACCTGCGATCTTAAAGCTTTAGAAGAGATTAAACAAGCTCTTATAAAAACTGGTTGCGTTATAGATGAAGCTGAATTTGAATGGGTAGCAGATTCAAAAATGTCACTGGAAGATCAGGTAGAAGAAGAAGCAATAGCATTTTTAACGGCGCTTGAAGAACTTGAAGATGTCCAAAATGTGTATAGCAATCTGGAATAATCTTGTTTTGTATTTTAGCTTATTATGATATAAACTATTTTTATATACTTTAACTCCAAGGAAAAACAACTATGGCAACATGTTATAAAAATTTTTTATTACTATCTCTTTTTGTATCTAGCAGTTTTACTTCTGTAAAAGCTGAGCACGAGATCTATAAGGCTATAGGAGCTTTGGCGCTTGGGGCTGTTGGCTGGGTAACTGCGGGATGCATTGCTGAACAATACACAGAGTG
>CAXNJL010000048.1:0-4576 GCA_964202625.1 Candidatus Babeliales bacterium
TAATTTTTGCTTAAGTTTTTTTGTTATTGCCGTTTCTAAATGCGATAACGCATAAGCAATTTTACAGTTAGATTCAAAAAAACGTGAATTTAATGATTTTAACGATAAAGTTACCTGAGAGCATTCGCCGCTATCAGAACAAATAGTAATTGTTTGGGAGCTAAACCCTGTCATGCTATACAACATATTATATACCTTTTTGGTAGTATCGAACTAACGCAGCTATCAATAGAATTCTTTTTTTTAGGCTACTATACTCTTGCTTGTTTGTCGATTATACTCTTAGTAACAAAATTCTCTTTAAAGAGCTCTTATAAAAGGATACTAATGCATTTGGAACATGATCTTAAAATACTGCGTCACTCAGCTGCTCATCTTTTGGCTCACGCTGTTACTGAACTCTTCCCAGAGACCCTTTTAACGATAGGTCCTGCGACAGAAGAAGGTTTTTTTTATGACTTTCTTCCTACGACAAACTTTAAAGAAGAAGATCTTGCACGTATAGATAAAAGAATGCAAGAACTTGCAGCAAAAAACTTACCGCTCACGCATCAAGAAATTTCTAAAGAAGAAGCGCGATTACTCTATCATAATAATCCGTTTAAACTTGAGCTTATTGATGGAATTCCTGGTGATACGGTAGGCCTTTCTGTACAAGGAGACTTTAAAGATCTTTGTCGCGGCGGCCACGTTGCTTCTACAGGTGAATTAAAGCATGTAAAGCTCTTATCTCTTGCTGGGTCTTATTGGCGAGCAAATAAAGACGGCCAAGTTTTACAGCGTATTTATGGTACCGCTTTTTTTACCGCAGATGGCTTAAAAGCTTATGAACAATATAAGCAAGATATTTTAGAGTTTGATCACCGTCGACTTGGTAAAGCTATGGATCTTTTTTCTTTCCATGAAGAAGGCGTAGGATTTCCATTCTTTCATCCAAAGGGTCAACGAGTAATTAACGCACTTACAAAATATATGCGCGATCTTCATAGAGAGTTTGATTACGAAGAAATTGCAACTCCAACACTTCTAAGCGATGAACTGTGGAGACAATCTGGTCACTACGCACATTATAAAGATAAAATGTATTTCTGTGCTATTGATGAAAAAAATTATGCAGTAAAGCCTATGAACTGTCCAGGATCTATACTCATTTATAAAACACGACCACGCTCGTATCGTGAATTACCTCTTAAGCTTGCAGAATTTGGACATGTGCATAGACACGAACTTTCTGGAGTACTTCATGGCCTTTTACGCGTAAGAGCATTTACCCAAGATGACGCACATATATATTGCATGCCAAGTCAACTTAAAAGTGAGCTCACAAAGCTCATACATATTGTGTATACTATGCTTGCAAAATGTGGTTTCTCTGAAGTGCTTGTTGCTGTTTCTACCAAGCCACTTACCGATGCTTTTTCTAACGATGCTTTATGGGACCAAGCAACAAACGCCCTTATTGATGCACTTAAAGAAAACAATAAAGAATTTAGTATCAAAGAAGGCGAAGGCGCTTTTTATGGTCCTAAAATAGAAATAGTTATCAAAGATTCTATGGGCCGCTCATGGCAATGTGGCACTATTCAAGTTGATTTCTTTCAATCAGAAAATTTTGATTTGAGTTATATAGCTTCAAGCGGAGCTAAAGAACGTCCGGTTATTATTCATCAAGCTATTTTTGGATCACTCGAACGCTTTTTTGCTATTTTATTAGAGCATTATAAAGGGAACTTACCGTTCTGGCTTGCTCCAACTCAAGTTCGTATTCTTACGATTACTGATGCGCAAAGAGAATATGCTTACGGCTTATATCAAACAATTAAATCTTTTGGTATTCGTGTAGAATTCGATGAAACTTCTGATCCTCTTTCTGGCAAAATTAAATCTGCACAGCAAGATAAAATTCCATGGATGTTGGTAATTGGTCAAAAAGAAGTCGATAACAAAACTATTACGTTACGCTATAATACGGGCAAACAAGAATTTGGGCTGAGCTTAGAAGTGCTGCTTGAAAAAATAAAGTTGTTAGCCTAATGTCTTACTGCCTTTATTATCAAGCACACGTAGTAAAAAAAGAATGTTGGTTTTTTGTAGCAATACTCAGAAGTTTTGAGCATATGTCTTTTGATAGAACGCTCGACAAAGAAACAAGTATGTTTGAGTTGTATGTTGCCGCTGGAACTGAGACTTATTTTATAGAACTCATGAACTATTTTTTAGAAACAGGTATAATTACTGATTTTGAAAAAAAAGAAAATAGATTATTAGATTCAAATGCTACGCTCTAATTCATGATCTAAAAGAATTCGTGCAATTGCTTTATATCCTTTTTCTAGGGCAATTGCACGAGCTGTATAGCCAAATGCATTACTCTTTTTGGCAGCATCAAACCAATATGTTACTATTTAAAAAATCAAAAACTAAACAGAATCTCATCTATACTAAATATAGTGTCATGTATGTTGAACCTTGTTTTTTATAATCAAAAGTAACAGGACTGAACCTGTCTATGAATTCGATGGATACGAATCAGCCCCTTAGAATCTGATACAAAAAAACAATCTCCTGATTCAGATTCTAAAAAGAGCTTGTATTACACAATAGAAAAGTAACTAAAAGTAGTATCTATCAGTAAAGTTTCGTTTATTTATAATTCAGAAAGTCGTGCGAAAAATTCTTCAGATCCCAATACGGCATAAAGATCTTTAATACTTAAGCCATCAGGTTTACCTGTTAGGGCCAATCTAAGCAACATATAAAATTTCTTAACCGGTACACCAACTTCTTGTGTGGCAGTTTGAAGTTTTTTTATATAGTCTGAAAGTTCAAGAGATATATCGCTTTTTTTAATACAATTATGTATCAAGATTCTGTATTCAACTAATTCTAAAGCTTCAAGTTGTTCATGATTTATAACAGGAGTATTAAAATAAAAAGCCAATTTTTCTACAGAATCAGCTAAGATACGAAGCTCGGGTTTTATACTAGTTATGAGCTGTGTAATTTTTTCTAAAGCAATAGTATCTATAGATGGATACGCTGCTTTTAAAAAAGGCATAACTCGTTCTACTAAAGATTCTGTACTTATTTTAATAATCCAATGATGATTGATCCATCGCAGCTTTTCTACATCATACGTGATTTGACCAGATGCATGCATAGTATCAAAATTCATAGTTGCTACCAGCTCAGATAAAGAACCTATTTCACTACTAAAAGAACCACCGATAACTGCTAAATAGTTATCTATAGCTTCTGGTAAAAAGCCAGCTTCTTTAAGATCAACCAAAGAAAATCCAAAATCTCTTTTAGAAAGCTTTTTTCCTTCTGAATTTACTATAATCGGCAAATGCCAAAAGACAGGAGTGTCTGCATCAAGAGCTGCATACATGGCTGCTTGCCCTGCGGTATTGGTAAGATGATCTTCGCCACGTATAACATGGCTAATCTTCATAGTAAGATCATCAACAAAATTAGCAAACATAAACGTAAAGGTGCCGTTTGTTCTAGTAAGTGCAAAATCTGAGAAATTTTTTAAATCAAAATCTATTACACCTCGTGCAAGATCATGAACCGCAATAGAAGTATCAGGCAAATTAAAACGCCAGATATGTGGTTCTGCTAATGCGACTTTTGTTGCTATAACTGCAGCAGATAGCTTTAAACAGGTTTTATCGTATCGTGGCGGCTGCTTAAGAACAATCTGTCTTTGTCGTTTTTTTTCTATATCTTCAAGGGTACAAAAACAACGATATACAGAACCTTTAGCTTCTAATATTTTAAGAAAATCTTTATAAATCAAGTCTCGCTCTGATTGAAAGTAAGGCGCATAGGGGCCAGATAAAACAGGGCCTTCTGTATAGCTTAAGCCGAGCCATTCCAGGTCATCTAGTATCTGCTGAGTATAAGCACTCACATTCCTTTCTTGGTCTGTATCTTCGATACGTAAAACAAAGGTTCCTTGATTTTTTTTAGCAAAAAGATAATTTATGAGCGCAGCTCGGACATTTCCTAAATGCATAATGCCTGTAGGAGATGGAGCGAAACGAACACGTACAGAAGTAATAGTCGACATTTTTTTCCTTATACAATTTTATTGATACCTTAGTGTACTATAAAGCCTGCTGGCTGTGTATATATTCTTTTTAAAAAATATAGATTTGACAGCAGCAAATGATATTTGTTACGTTCATGCCGTTATCTATTTTAAAGGAGAAGTAAAATGGCAAAATGTGTACGCATAACTGTTCTTGTAAAAAAAGGGTATAGCAAACTACAATCGAATATACAAAATCACGCCAAAACATCCAACATAGAAGGATCTTTATATCAAGAGCTTTCTACTAACAAAGATACTATGAAAATAATTGCTTGTGGTCAAAATAACGATATTGATATTTTTTTAGACGACGTACATAATGAATTAGGTTCTTGTATCGATGCGCTTATTAAAGTAGAACCCTATAATAAAGACAAAGATTATAGAGGTATATTTCGCATCATAGCTTGAAATTATTTTCAGGCAGATATTTGCTTATAAGACTTTTGTAAAAGATCGGTGAGGCTATTTTTAAAT
>CAXNJL010000049.1:0-4479 GCA_964202625.1 Candidatus Babeliales bacterium
AAAAAGTACCTGGCCAGATAAACGGTAAGGCAAGCATACTACCAGCCAAGATATTCCAAAAAATATGTATCATAAGATCTCTTGTATTTCAAGCGTGTGAAGAATTTTTTGTTCTTGCGTAAAAAGCTGAGCAGTAATAGTTATGTGCGAACTTTCTTGTTTAAAGATAATTTTTGCGCGAAATTGTTTGTGATTAGAATCTTGTTCCGGCCACGTAGCAAACGTGAGTATCAGCAGTGGGTCTTTATTAAAAAGAGTATGTTTGTGTGCAGCAACATAGGCTCGTGCATAGGCAAGCAGACTTTTTGCCTGATAATAAGAATGCTCATAACTGATTTTATCTGACGCAAGAGAAGAAAATAAACTTATTTTTTGCCAAAACAGTACACAATAACTGGTAAAAAAAGTAGTGCATATAATAAGAATAAGTATGTTCATAGTGCTGTATACCGTGAAATGGTATAATTGCCTGATACTAATTGGCAGTCTATACCTATACTATTTTTTGCACTATCAAAATCTGGTATAAAACATATGCTGTCAATCTGTTCTGCTGTTACTGTTTTTCTATGAGTAGTATTTTTGAGATCGTGTATTTCAAGAATAAGTTTTTTATCCTGCACTGACCAACTTTTAGTTTTGGTACCGTCAGAAAGAGAAATTTTTGAGTTTATTATAGTTATGGTACTGTTTGGATTAAGAAGCGTTTTTTGTATATCTGCTATAAGTCTATCATGTGCGGTATAAGCAGTAAGATATATACGACTTGATACAAAGTTTTTATTAAGAGCCTGATAGAGGCTAAACATATATGCGCAGAAAAAAAAAGAGAGTATACTGCTACAACTTATGTATAGAAGCGATTCTACCAACGTAAAGCCTGGTTTTTGCTGGAATTTTATCATAAAAAAGTATGCCCGATAAGAAGTTGTAGCGTTTGATTATGCTCTGACCCTACAGCTAAAAACGTATAAAATTCGTACTGAGCATACGGCTTTTTTATAGTACAAGAAAACATATATTCTGCTGTTTCTATACTATAATGTTCTGGTTTTTTATTATTTGCTATACATTCTGCGATAAGACGTTCTACACTTGAAATTGTTTTATTAAAAAGAGTAAGCTGATTCTGAGTATATTTTTGTTGCTCAAGGCAGGTATGCATAAAAAAAGAAAAAGCGAGTAGAACCAGAATGCTTAACATAAGGGTGATACTGAGCTCTATCAATAGGAACCCCGGCAAATTGGTGCAGTTTGTCATGGCTTTTGCTAAACTTTAAAGAGTATAAAAAAATTTACCAATATTTCCCTAAGGATAAAAAATAATGAGTATAAAGTATAGAGATTTTAACATAAAAAATATATGCTTACGGCTATTCTTGTTTTCTTCTTTTTGTATATTTGCTGACATGCCTCCTATGCCAGAGCATATGCCTTCTCCAGAAGAGCTCGAGGCAATGGTTGCAGATATAGAAAAAAACGATCCGGAACTGTTTAAATTATTACAAGAAGAAGGCCGTCGCATTCTTATTGAAAATGGTATTGACCCTGATAGCTTTGAACAACCAAAAACAGATGCTGGGCAAGAAACGCCAAAAGCGCCTACGCAAGCACCAGAAAGAGCTAAGAAACCTACTGAATTTGAGAGACCCGTGACAACTGGTCCTGCAATACGTGGCATGAAAGAAATAGAATCTTTAATAAGCGCTCTTATAGAATCACTTAATAGCATGCGCCTTAAGGCTCATGTTAATACCAGTATAGCGCGACTTCTTGATAGATTTAAACGAGAGCTTGATGATCTTTTATATTATTTACCTGTTCTTAAAAATAAGCCGATAGTAAGTTATTTGGCTACTGCTGCCTATACACCGTTTTATAATAGACTCAAATCGTTTGCTTATACCATACTAGATTTAGAACAGCAGTTACTTGTTGATGATCTGTATGCAGAAAAGCAGGATACGCCGTATCATATCTTAAGCGTACGAGCTGGCAGCGACGAGAAGCAGATAGAAGCTGCGTATAAAAAACTCATGAAGGCTAAAGATCCTAAAGAGCTTAAAAAGAGATTAAAAGATCAGGAGTTTTCTAAACGAGAACAAGAATTTATTCTTCAAGAAAACGATCTGCAGATAAAAACTATCAAAGAAGCATATGATGTATTAAAAGATACCAATACCAAAAAGAGACTAGATCGTGAGCATGAAATACGCATTTCGCAAAGATTATCTGGTGGTGCTATTTCTAAAGAATTATTAGCCAAAATTGGCAAAGCCTGTACTGATTTTATTTATCAGCAACGAGCGCTAGAAGATATTAAAAAGCTCATCGCTGAATATGCCCCCGAAGCTGCTAAAAACAAAGCAAAAATAGAAGAAGAGCTGCAACAAGAACGCGAAAGAGTGCAAGAAGCAAAAAAAAGACCGCAACAGCCCTCGCCGCGCGGCCCCATGAGCCCAAGAACCTATTATCCAGAAGCACGAAGCGGTAATTCTTCTGGCTATGCTGGGGGTGGTTATAATCCAGACTACGGACAGTACAATCAACCGTATAATCAGCCCACTGGAGAAAAACCAAAAAGCTCTCCTGCAGGCAAATCAGGCGACAAAAAAGACAAAGAGTCTGATAAAGATAAAGACAAAAAAGATAAAGACGAAAAAGAAAATAAAGACAAAAAATCTGACGACAAGAGCAAAAAAACAAAAAGCAAAAATGCTAAAGAAAAAAGCTTTAAAGATCATATAAAGGATCTTGTTGCGGCACTAACAAGAACACAAAATGCTTTATTTATTTCAGAAACGCCTGATCTTATTATAGGCAAAGATCCAAAAAAGGCACGCGCGGCCTATGCTACGCTTGAGCTTGATCAGCTGTTAGCCAAACTTGATACTCTGCATACCTGGTTAATAGATCCAAAACAGCATGATTATTTTGCTACAGATAAAGACAAAAAAGAGGCAGCTCAAGAATGGGAAGCTACTATTTTGCAACGCGCAAAAAGCATACTGGAGAAAATACTTTTCTATCTACCAAAACAAGATGATCCTATAAAGCCAGACGAAGCTATAACTCAGTTGGAAGTCTTAGAAAAAGATTACTATGACTTACTAGTACTGCTTAAAAATATATCCCTAAAATTGGGAATAGTCTTAACTCCAAAGCGCTCTGGTGCTGCTCCTAAGCCTCTTTATACGCTGTTAAATCAACAACCAAGAACAGACAGCTTTTATGCGTTACTTATAGCTGCTACGAAAGAAATACAAAAAGGGGATGCCGCAGATTTAAAAGCTTTACATACTGCGTTAAAAAAAATCTATAGCCAAACAAGTGGTTTAGATCCAGAACAAAAAGAGCAACAAAAAGTGTTATGGATCAATAAGATCTTATTAGGCTCAACATTAGAATTTTTAAAAAAACTTTCTGCACCAAAAGATACGGGTAAAGAAAAAGAGCGTTCAGTTATTGATCCAGATGCGCAAGAAGAACCGGATCTTATTGATACGATACTATTAAACTTCAAAAATATTTCTCAATTTTATGGCCTGATAGATGCAGCAGGTAAGGTGCAAGACGATACTCATGCAGAAATTTTAGAATTAATAACCAAGCCGCGACGTATAGCCGCTTAGTAATACAGAGAGAAAAAAATAAGGGCTGGAACTATAGTTCCAGCCCTTAAAAAAACCGTTCTTGAATCCAAAATTACTCTTTAAAAATCCGGTGCATCAAGATTTCACAGAAACTATCTTAGTACAACGCGCACACAAATCTGTTGCACTATCAAAATTAGTATCCCATTGCCAACAACGCGGACATTTTACCCCGTCAGCTTTGGCCACCGTAAGCCATACTTCAGGGTGCGCTGTAGCTGCAAGATGCTCTGAGCTTGTACACACAATCACGTGAGAAACGATACAATATTCTTTTAAGAACTGCTCAAAACTATACCCTTGTGGCAGCTCTTGTATAAATCGCTTAAGATGCTCATAACGCTTACTGTTTAGATCAATATATATAACAAGCTGCGCTTCCATAGACTGCTTAACCAGGCCCTGCTCGCGCAAGATTTCTATGCCTTTAAGTACAAGAGAACGAATTTCATAGAGCGACTTCCATTCAGCATTATGCAGCGCTAAAAGGCCGGTATCAGCAGAAAACTCTGCAAAGGTTTGTAGGTGGATAGATTCTTGCTTATTTTTTTGATAACTATCAGAAACCTGTTCTGCAGTAAAGGACATAATAGGGGCAATAAGTTTGGTAAGCGTATCAAGAATAGCATAACAGGCAGTTTGGGCAGATCTGCGCAAAATACTCTTTGGCGCTTCTACATACAAACGATCTTTAATAATATCAAAATAACGAGCACTTAATTCCACTGCTACATATTCAGCAAGACCATGCGTAACTGCCGTAAAATTATACTGATTATATGCAGTTAAAAGAGTAGCATTGAGCTCTTGTAACTGCTCAAGCGCG
>CAXNJL010000050.1:0-4465 GCA_964202625.1 Candidatus Babeliales bacterium
TATAGAAAGAAGTAATTCTCTTAATGATTTTTTAGAAATACCTTATTTTTTAGAAGTAGAAATCAATAAAGAGTTTTTTAGCTTTATTATAGAAGCATCTGATGCAACTGATCACATTTTTTTAATAAGTAATAAAACAATAAAATCGATACATAGTCGCTGGAAAATACTTTATACAAAAGAATCACTAAAATTAAGCACCAATGAATCTACTGCATTGGTTTTATCAGAAAATATTGATTGCATAATTCTTTATACTCAACAAAATAAGCCTGGTCTTACTATAATAGCTCAAGGGAAATTAACACAAAATCTTTCTGCTTACCAGGCAACGACTCTTTTAAATCAATCTTTTAAAAATTCTATGAATAATAAGGCTAAAGATGAAACTAAACCTCTTTGAGATACTGAATAATAAAAAGTTACTTGTTTTTATTGCGCTTCTTTGCAGCTATAGCTTTTGGTCAACCATAAAGCACTCACAAGTTGGAAGGCTTGAGCTTACCGTACCGGTACACATATATAATAGTAAGCACAATCTAAAAATAACTTCCCCTAAGATAACAAATATAAGCCTCATAGGTCCACGTACAGGATTAAGTTCTATTAATAAAGCGGCTTTGGCTGTTTTTATTGATGCAGAAATACTTTTATCTGGTACAAACAAAATAATAGTGCATAAAAATAATCTTTTACTCCCAAGCACTCTAGAATTAGAAAAAAAGAATATACCAACTCTTACCATAACAGTAGAAAGCGCTAACTTATGAATATTTTTGGAACAGATGGTATACGGAATAAAGTAGGTACCGGGCTCTTTAGCTTAGAAAATTTACCAAAACTTGGACGAGCTATTGCTTTATGGCTAGAAAAAAAAGGGGGAGAACAACCCTCTATTGTTCTTGCTTGCGATACGAGAATATCCTGTGATTTTGTAAAATCAGCTCTTAAATCAGGTCTTTTACTTTCGCCAGTAAGCTTAGTTGATGCCGGAATACTTCCGACCCCAGGGCTTGCCCAGCTGCTTAGTCTTAATAAAAATTATAGTTTAGGCATAATGATTTCAGCCTCTCATAACCCCTATTATGACAATGGGATTAAACTTATCGATAGCCTAACAGGCAAGCTGTCTCAAGAAGACGAAATTACTATCTCTGCTTTTTTTAATAGCATGAATAAGCCAGCAGAATACAGCATGTTCGGCAAAGATATTATTCTTTTAGACGCTCCTGATATCTATATAAAAACTATCTGCTCTTTTTTTCCATCAAACTTTTTGCTTGGCAAAAAAATAGTATTAGATACTGCTCACGGCGCTACTTACTTAGTAGCACCTGCTATTTTTCAAGCGCTAGGAGCTCATGTAATAACTCTTAA
The DNA here is from genome assembly GCA_964202625.1 of Candidatus Babeliales bacterium. Lineage (GTDB taxonomy): Bacteria > Babelota > Babeliae > Babelales > Babelaceae > CAXNJL01. The sequence continues at coordinate 1,378 of CAXNJL010000050.1, forward strand.
CAATAAGCCTAATGGCACTAATATTAATGCTCAATGCGGCGCAACAGATTTAGTATCTTTACAAAAAAGCGTTCTAGAAAATAAAGCAGATATAGGCTTTGCTTTTGATGGTGACGGAGACAGACTTATGCTCGTTAGCTCTTTTGCAGAAACTAAAAATGGTGATGACATTCTTGCTTTGCTCAGTCAACATAGAGCCTACAAAAATCAAGATACTATTGTTGGAACAGTTATGAGTAACCAGGGATTAGAAGTTTTCTTGCAACAAGCAGGTAAAAAATTATTAAGAACAGCTGTGGGGGATAAATATGTGGTACAGGCGCTACAAGAACATGCGTATTTATTAGGTGGCGAACAATCAGGACATATTATTTTAAAAGATCTTGCAACAACAGGAGATGGCATTCTTGCAGCTTTACGCATATGTGAAGTTCTGCAGCAAACTAATAACTGGTCACTTGATACTTTTGAAAAATATCCACAGGTACTTCTTAATGTTATAGTAACCCATAAAAAAGATCTTACTACCGGCCAAGCTCTTGCTATACTTAATTTAGCAGAAAAACAGATTGTTTCCGGAAGAATTTTGGTCAGGTATTCTGGAACAGAAAATTTACTCAGGGTTATGGTAGAAGAAAAAGATCCGCAAAAAGCCGCCGCGATTGCTCATGAGCTTGCCCAGGAACTTAAAGATTATCTCAGCTAAGATATTTTTATTTTGACCACGCTACTAACTCTTGATCTATAAACATTTTCACATCTAAGCCCTTTGGTTAAAAACCCAACATGATTATATATTTTATAACAAAAATTAATTTTAAATTAAGTATTGATTCTCTTTTTTTCTCTATGCTAGGCTTAAAAAGTCTCTGTTTTTAATAATAAGTAATAGATATCTAGAGGGCTTTATGTGTTTTTCTGCTACTGCTAGCTTTACCGCTGCATCACTTTTATCTGTTATAGGCATAGCCAGCTTAAAATCTATAAAAACCCCAAAATATACTCTTATTGCAGCGATTCCACTCTTGTTTGGCATACAACAATTTTGTGAAGGAGTTGTGTGGGTCTCGCTTAATTATGGCTTATCAGAAACATTGCTCTATCTTTTTAGTTATAGTTTTTTGTTTTTTGCCTATATACTATGGCCCTTTTGGATCCCACTCTCTCTCTATTTTTTAGAAATTCACAAGCAAAGAAAAAATTGGTTTATGGGGCTCGTAGTACTAGGTATAAGCTTGTCTGTTTTTTTAATTTATACTATGTATATGCATGGCATAACACCAACTATTGTCGATCAGCATATTACCTATGATACAAATAGTTATGATAACAGAATAGCCCTTATCGGCTTACTAGTTTATTTTATGACTACTATTTTACCATTTTTTTTAATAAGCAGTTTTATGCTCAATATTTTTGGAATCTTACTCTTGCTCTCTGCGGCAATAAGTCTTTATGTTTGGAGCGTAGCCTTTACTTCTACCTGGTGTTTTTTTTCAGCAATTTTAAGTAGTTTTTTATATCTAGCTCTCAGCAAGAACAATAAAGCTGAATAGCTCCCCTTAAGAAATTCTCTGAAAAAGCGCATTGCCCCATGTTGCTGTTTTTGGCGCCTCAAGAATAAGTTGAAAGCCCTGAAGCTCTAACCAATTTTTATATTCATTAAAAAGTGGGTGTCCTGCATATCTTTGTGTATAATTTACTTCTGTATGAATAAGAGAAACCGTACTCAATATCTTAGGCCCAGCAGAAAGAGCCGCATGCTCATAACCCTGCATATCAAGCCACATAAAATCAACATGCTCTATGTTATTTGCCACAGCCCAATCATCAAGCGTCATAGTAGCAATTTGATTCTCTGCATTAAATAAAACACCCGGCCGCTCAGAACAGTACAGCTCCGGCTTTAAAAGTGAGCTCGCTGCATCTGATGTACCAGAACTAATATAAATAGCAGCAGTTCCTGTAGTAGAGCCTAAAGCATGATTATACGTAATAATATTGGAATATCCCGCTATTTTTTCTTGCAGCTCTACAAAAAGAGTTTTTATAGGCTCAAAAGCATGTATAGTTGCCCGTGGAAACAATTTTGCTAATTTTACCGTGTCTCTGCCCCTATGGGCCCCAGCTTCAACAATAATAGGATTTTCCCCAAGAAGCGTTTTAATAAACTCTTTTGATATAGATATATGTTTCACAAGCACTCTTTAGTAATAAGTAAGAATAAGATATAAAAAGTATACACTATTTCTCTTTTATCAAAAATAAAAAACAACTATTGACTTTCTTGTCAAATATTTTCTATTATTAAATTAATATGTAGTTATAATTAAAAGGAGAACTTAAGATGTCTAATAAAAATATAAAAAATAGCACGTGTGCTTGCGGAAAAAACTGTTCTTGTAGATCATGCTCTAAACAAGCTGCTTGTTCGCACCAAACCTTTAATAATCATAAACATGATGCCGATAAACTTGGAAGAGTAGAAAGCAAAGGGCATGAGCAAAGCAAATTTCACCATATATGCGGTGATATGGGTTGTAAAAAGAATTATTAATAATTTTTTATAGTATATGCCGGGCAATTAATGTTTCTTGTGCGAGCTCTAATAATTGCTTGGTATTTTCATGGGTTACTTTTTTAATTGATTCTTCAAAAGTTAACCAGAGATGATCTATATGTTCAGAAGAAATAGTAACTTTTTTGCTGCAAGCTTCGCCCATAAAAAAGGTTACTGTTTTATCTACTGCGTTATGATACATATCACTGAAAACATAATGAATTGATTGTTGAAAATTTGGCAATAATGTTGCTTTTAAGCCTGTTTCTTCTAACAATTCTCTTTGAGCTGTTTGTAATAAAGTTTCTCCAGGCTCTATTTTGCCTTTGGGTAAATCCCAATTACCATTTATACTTCTTAATAATAAATATAAGAGTATACCTTGATCATTTTTGATATAGACAATTATTCCCGCTGAAATTTCTTGTTTCATATTAAGTGCCTTTGCATAAAATTAATTATTATTTCTTAACGTAAAGTATAAATTTTCTTAATCTAAAAAGTAAAGTTTAATACCAAAGCTTTTAC
>CAXNJL010000051.1:0-4460 GCA_964202625.1 Candidatus Babeliales bacterium
AACAGCTTTAGCTAAAAGAGTTTTTCCGTTACCCGGTTCACCAATAAGCAGAACTCCGCGAGTAAGTTTACCGCCTAATTTTTTATATTTTTCTGGATTTTTTAAGAAATCGACCACATCTTCAAGTTCTTCTTTAGCTTCGTTTGCCCCAGCTACAGACTTAAAGTTAACTTTAATTTGAGACGGTAAAAACATTTTAGCTTTGCTTTTGCCCATACTAAAAACATTATTGCCCTGTCCTCCAGATGCACGAGATTGACGCAAGAAATACCATAATAATATACCACCGCCAATACATAAAAATGCTAGAAGTACATACCAAAAACCTGCAGAATTGGTTGGTGCAGCAATTTTTTGTTCTACATTATATTTGTGCAACCAATCATATAGATCAGGCTTATTAGTAGGAATAATTGTTTGGAACTTTTTATTATCAGCAGTATATTCGCCAAACACTTCTGATCCGGCAATATAGACAGCTTTTACTTTGCCTGCTTGTACATCATCAATAAAATGTGAATAATTTATTGGGGTCGTAACTCTGACCGTATCGGTCATATGCGTAAGCAATAACAGAGAAAGAACAAAAAGGGCTACAAAAAATAAGATCCCCCACGGGCTTGCTTTGAAATTTTTAAAACTAGGTTTTTTTTTCATGGGATATCCAAGTAATGATTAAAATAATAATACTATTATAGTGTACCTAAAAAAGGGGTTATAAGTCGAGTAGTAAATGAGCTACCCCTCTAAGTCTTTATAAGATTGAGACCATGCAGGGTAAGAAAAAGCATGCTTGCTGGAAGTGAGTATCTGTTGCTTTTTTGTGATCAAACAAAAATTTGCTATATTTTTTTTGTTATTTTTTTCATAACAATAAAGAAGATAGTTTCCGCAAGGAGAAAAACAAGAGTCGCTTTTGTTGCCAGAATCATAGGTTAATTGTTCTGTTTTTAGAGTTTTATTATCATATAACAATAACTGCATGATCCCTTTTATGCGGCGAGAAAATGCTATTTTTCCTGAAGCGTTACTATAAGCTGGCGCTAGTCCATTTTCTAGTAAACAGCTATTTTTTTTTGTTTTAGAATCATAACGATATATGTTATAGTTTGAACAGTACAGTATACTGTCATCAGGACACAAGGTTGCACAGCTGCACTTTTCTTCGTTTTGTATAATAAGCTCATGTCTTTTTTGTTGAGTATGTGCTGTATGGTTATATTTCCAAATATCCCCAGATTCAGTGTATACAACTTTTTCTGCATCACTAGAAAGAGATGCTCCCACAATTGATCTATTGTTACCAAAAATTACTTTTTTATTTCCTTTAAAATCGATCATCAAAAGGCGTATACCCTGTGGAGTAAATTCAGAAGCAAGCAGCCGTGGATTTTTTATATCAGGATGAAATGAAAGCTGTACATAGATAGTAGGCATATCTAAAAGTACTTTTTCGTTAGAGCCATCAAAATCTGCTATACATATTTGTGATCTATATTTTCTATTACTATGCAACTGTTTTACATAGGCTATTTTAGTTAAAAATATACCGGGATCTTGAGATAATTCTGGCCAGATATCACAACTGATTCCATGTGCCCAGCGCGGTTGCAATGCCCCTGTTCTTCCATATTTTTTACCCTTGACCATTTCAGCTTCCATAGAATCATAGAGTCGCCATTCTACACTATTTTCTTGCGGGAAAAATTCTAAAAATAAAACAAGCGGATATCCAGCCCCAAACAGATCGGTTACTTCTTCTTTTGTTTTGGGAACAGTAAACGCTTTTTGCGTAATGGCTAATTGCCCACTATAAGAAATATTGTGCGTAAGTTTTTTTAAAAAAGAATCCATTTTTTTTTCTTGATCGCCAATAACTCCAAGCAAAAGCATAACTTTTTTTTGTGCTTGACGAGCTTGGTTTTCAGATGCTTTTATTTCTAGGACAGATTCTTCTGCGTATAGAGTAAAAGAAATAGATAGTGCGATAAAAAAGAGATAATTCATAGTACTCTATGCTTTCGAAAAAGTTACATTTTTAAAATAATGCGACATTTTTTATTATAATATTTTTTAGGAAATTCGCAGCGAGAAAGTGATTCTTTAGCATGCGCCTGATATATTAAACTTTTATAGCCATTAAGAATAAGTATACTGCTTGCTTTGCCAAAACTATTAATAATAAACGATATGTTAACAGAAAAATCTGACGGCATACCTTTAACTTTATGCCATTGTTGCGTAATAATAGCAGCTATTTCATGACTTGCAGAATTTTCGCCTATTGTTTCTTCTCCTGCTGTTTCTTGCTGGCTAATAGTGCCGAGAGAAATCTCTTCTGATTCTTTTATTATCTCTTTTATAGGCTCTATTACTACAGGTAATTCTTTTGGTTTCTCAATACCTTTTTCTGGAATTTTAACAGCAATTTTTACGGGCAGTTCTTTTGGTTTTTCAACAATTTTTATATCTTTTATTGGTTCTGGTATCTCTGTTTTTTCAAGTTTTTCAAGAACTTTTTCTGGAACTTTAACAGTTATTTTTACAGCAGCCGGTTCTTCTTTTTTTTGTACCGTTTTTCTTGGCAGAAGCGTTGTTGGCACAAATAGAGCAACTTTTGGTGTTTTTGGCGCAGGTTCTATGGTAGATAAAACTGGCTCTTTTTTTTCTCTATTATTTTCTACATACGTAGCAACAGGACAAAAATCTACTCTAAATTTTTTTGTATTGCCTAAAGCAAGCTGTAAAGCAGGCTTGTACGAACCCACAATAAAAATAAGCAGCAGAAAACATATATGTGTTGCTGCTACTTTGTAACCTATATCTATAAATTGTTTATGCTCGCGTTGTGCCGCTAGAGCCTTTTTTTGTTGCCAAGGCAACATGTTTTACCCCACTCAGCTTAATATCGTCTACCAGTTCTATAACGGTTCCATAGTCAACAGCTCTATCTGCTTGTATAAAAATTGTTTCATCTTTATCGCTACGTTTTCTAAGCACAGAAAGAAGTCCTGATTTTGATACAGGATCTCCATTAATATAGATTTTTGAACCTTTATCAAGATACACTACGGTATTTTTTGTATTACCCTTTACTTCATGAACCTGCCCATGAGGAAGATTTACTTTAATGCTATGATGTATCATGGGGCTTGCTACAATAAAAATAACGAGCAGTGTTAATGCTACGTCAATCATGGGAGTCATAGAAAGTTCTGGTATTGATCCAAAACGGTCTTTTTTACATCGAGTACGGCGAGACATAATCAATTCTTTCTAAATAAAGTATGTTACTGAGTTACGATACTGTACACAATAGATTCAAAATGATCAGATAGTTTGCGCGCTACACTTTCTGTTTTACGTACTTCTCCTACTAAGTAGTGATACATAACAAGAGCGGGTATTGCGACAAGCATGCCTGCAAGAGTTGTAATAAGAGCTTCTGCTATACCAGGCGCTACAACCGTTAAATCTGCTTCTCCTGTTGCACTAATATCCATAAAAGAGTGTATTAATCCCCATACGGTACCAAGTAAACCCAGAAGTGGTCCGGTTGCTGCAGTAATTGCAAGAAACGGCAAATAGGTAGATTGCTCTTCTACAAGACCATCTATTTTTTGATCTATAGCATACTGCAACCGTTCCATGTCTTTAGTAGAAAGTTGTTTGTTCTGTTTTATAAGCGAGCGTAACTGATTAAAATAATCAGTAAGTAGCTCTCCTGATAGGCTGTTTTTTAAAAAATTAGTAGCTACAACTAATTCATCAAGAGTGGTAATAGAGTCTATTTTTTGCAAAGCATTGGTAAGATTATGTTTAGTGGCACGAATTGCAAAAAATTTATATAAAGCAATAGTCCATGACCAGATAGAAATAAGCAAAAGACCAAGTAAAATAAGCTTACTTAAAAAATCAGACTGAGCTACTAAAGACCATAAGGTATTTGGGCCGAATATACTTAACATACGTCTCCTTGGGAGTAATAAACTATTTTTATTGTTAGTTTAGCCTAACTTGTAGCAACTATCTATAAAATTCTTTAATTCCGTCTTTGAGCGCTTTTATAAACAGATCTTGATAAGAATCGGTTTGCAATAATTCACAATCATGTTTATTTGATAAAAACCCCATTTCTATAAGCAGTGTTGGCATATGGGTACCAATAAGTAATTGAAAAGGATCTTTATGTAACGTGGGTGTTACGTGTAATGCTTTACTAAACGTACGCGCAATCGAGTGGGCAAGATTGTTACTTGCCGAGCACCTACTTTTTTCTCCAAGACTATGTTCATAGCCATCTTCTAGAGCATTGCCAATCGTTTGATCGGGAATTCGTATGCTTATGCCAGATTTTTCTGGTCGTCCACAACTATCAGCATGAAGTGAAATGCACAGATCAGCTTTAAAATTATTTGCAGCAGTTGTTCTATTATCAAGTTGCACGGTGCTATCATCTT
>CAXNJL010000052.1:0-4455 GCA_964202625.1 Candidatus Babeliales bacterium
AGAACGTAATGCAGATTTGGCTGAATTGCTATGGGAAGAATGTGAGTTAGGAGAAATCGGGCTTGCAAGAAGAGACATTGTCCCCTTTATGCAATCTCCGCGCGATGTGCGATTAGCAGTACTAGAAAGAGCAGCACAAGAAAAAGCAAAATTAAAATTAGCAAAAGAATAATACAACAAATAGATAAGATGTTCATGGCAAAATATTGTAATATATTACTACTCAGCATAACTGTTACCACGTCTTGGGTAGCAGCTATGCTTAAACTACCAAAAACTATTAAACCACCTCACAGCCAAGCTCTAGTAGGATTATCACGATACAAAAAAGATATACATATATCTGCCTATAAGGGCACACAAGAACTCTTTAAAGAAGACTGCCATGATTTTTCTCCGTTAGGCGGCCCACCACTGAAAGAATCTGGCTGGCTAGAAAAATGTTCTACGTTATTTCCCGATACCGCTACAGCACAATTAATTGCTGCGCCCTCCCAAGGCTTATTTTATAAACTAAATAGCCAATTTAGACCAACTCATAATAAATCTTTGCCTGCCTATTCTTTATCACCAGAACTCATAGGAGAACTTGTAGGACATATGATTACAGGTGATATTTTTAATCTAGAATCAGTGGTCATGAAAAAATATATACACACCTGGCGCGATTACCATAAAAATATTACGGGTTCTGCTGTAGGGCTAGAAAAAACAAAACAATTTTTAGCTCTTATACAAAATGCACTACAAGAAGCTGACATGCAAAAAGAAGATGCTCTTTTTTTACCCTATACACCACATAAAATTTTATGGGCGCTGGTTTATACTAAGTTCAAACATAAGCAAGATTTAGCAACCGCTCTTGGATCTTTACATACAGTGACTGATTGTTTGGTCGATTCTTCTTCTGTTGCCAGTTTAAAGTATCTTACTACTGCCTACAGTGAAGAAGATTTAGAAAATACTCAAAATGGCTCTCTTCGGGAACATATGAGAAATTATAATTTTAAAAAATTCCATCATGAATGCCAACAAAACTATGAAAAAGTTATCTGTGCAATTATAGCAAAACCATGCAACAAAATTCTCTTGCCTGATCTTGTTACACAGGGCCATTATGGATACAAAGATCAACCAGCAGTAGCCGATTGCGTAGAGGCTTCTCTCTTAGAAGCATTCGTCAATATGATACTGTATAATCCAGAAACAAAAAAATACGATCTTAGTTTAGTAAGCGATAAGATTAATCCTCATAAAGAATTTCTAGAGTTTTTAGAAAAAGTTACTCAAAAAAATCTTAATGACCAACCGATAAGAACTACGTGGATGGAGGTTCTTTCTGGGCATCATTTTATTGAATATGATAGAAGCGATAATTATGAAATGCTACCCACGCTAGATAATGTACTAAACATAGTAAATCATCTGTATGGTATTCATGCAAAAAACTTTAAGGAACTTTCTGAACTAGTATCTTCCCCCAAGCAAAAAGTAACTATAGAACTTGATACGTTTGATGGGCAAAAAATTAAAAACACAGAAAAAATTATTTTTACGCTTTCAGGAGTTAAAAATACTGTTTATAGATTAAACATGACGCATCAACATGCCTATGTTCTTAGAGATGTTAATCCATTCAACGGCCAGATAGAAGCGTTTGCGCAGAACTCTTTTATTCATATGAAAAATGAAGATATGCTCAAAAGCCATATGATGCTGCCTTTATGTTTAAAAGAGTTTTTTGTAACTCCAGAAAAATCCCATCTGTCTTTAGATTTTTTAAAGATAGCTCATATGCCTTATGAAAATTCTCAAGACAGATTAAAATTATTAGAAAAATTAGAAAAATTAGGTGCAAGAAATAGCGTGATACCTAAGCTTATTTCTCATATAAAACAAAAAATATAGCTAGCAGTATACGGTTATTGCTTAAAAGCATCTATAATTTCATGTGCATGGCTTGAAACAGTTATGTCAGTTAGAATCTGTTTAATAATCCCTTTTTTTATTAAGAACGTCATGCGGCTTATTGGCCATATTCCTGGAACAAAAGTACTGCTTGATGCAGCACCATAGGATTTTGCAACTTTTTTATTTTCATCACTTAAAAGCATAAAAGGTAATGCGTGCTTTGCTTTAAAGCTTTTGTGCGATTCAGGCGTATCATAGCTTATGCCAATAACAAAAATATCTTCTTTTGCAAAATCTTTCGATCCATCGCGTATGCTGCATGCTTGGGCAGTGCAGTGAGGTGAAGAATCTTTTGGATAGAAATAGATAACAACTTTTTCATGTTTTTCAAAAATATCAGAACTTTTAATAGCAGTTCCCGTATCATCTTTGAGGCAAAATGCAGGAGCATGAGATCCAACAAGAGATTTGTTTTTTGCATATAATAACAGAGAAAAACAAACTATAAAAAAGAATAAAGTCGTAGATAGTATCCAATTCATGACCTAAGCCTTGTGGTAAAAAGTAACATACGTATAGAGATACGTTTATTGTATCTGTTTTTTGATAAAATAGCAGCTTAAAAACTATTTTGTATATAAAAATAGTTGCTTTTAGCAAAAGATCCTTGTAAATTCAAACTAAGAGATAGAATTTACAAGGATCTTTTAACGAAAAAGACTATATGAAAAGAGAACGATATTTAAAAGAAATAGAACGTAATTTTGAGGTTCATGCAGTTTGTGCATTGCTTGGTCCAAGACAAGTGGGAAAAACAACATTGGCCCGTATGTATATAGAAGAGCTATTTTTAGGCGAGGCAACTTTTTTTGATTTAGAAAATGAAAGAGATCTCGTTCGTTTAGAAAACCCGTATTTAACTTTTAGTCTTGTAACTACAAAATTGATTGTTATAGATGAAATACAGCTGAGGCCAGATTTATTTAAAGTACTGCGTGTTATTGTGGATGATCCAAAAAACAAAACACAGTTTCTTATTTTGGGTTCTGCTTCTCGTGATTTATTGAATCAATCTTCTGAAACATTAGCGGGAAGAATCGGATATATTGAATTACCTCCCTTTAGTCTTTTTGAAATAGATGGAACTGATACATTGTGGTTAAGGGGTGGTTTCCCTAAATCCTATTTAGCAAAAACGGATGATGCGAGTTATCTCTGGCGACAAAATTATATAAGAACATTTTTAGAACGAGATATTCCACAATTAGGCTTTTCTATTCCACCAGCTCAAATGAGAAGAGTCTGGACAATGCTTGCTCATTATCATGGGCAGACTATTAATTATAGTGAAATCGGAAAGTCACTTATGCTTTCAGAGGCCATTATAAAAAAATATATAGATATTTTGTTGGGAACTTTTATGATTCGAGTTCTTTCCCCTTGGTTCGAAAATATAAGTAAGAGACAAGTGAAATCACCTAAACTTTATTTTCGTGATACAGGCATATTGTATACATTATTAGGAATAAATAACAAAGAACAACGCGATACGCATCCTAAGCTTGGAGCATTTTGGGAAGGATTTGCTCTGGAAGAAATTATTCGAATTATGAGTTTTCAGACAGATGATTTCTTTTTTTGGGCAACACAAGCGCATGCGGAGCTTGATCTTTTAGTTATGTATAATGGTAAGCGTTATGGCTTTGAATTCAAATATTCCGATGCACCAAAAACAACTAAATCTATGCATTCAGCATTAGTTGATCTTGCATTGGATAAACTGATTATTATCTACCCAGGCGATCAGAATTATGCATTAACAGAAAAAATTATAGTGTGCTGCCTAGATGATTATGTGAATAAGTATGAATCTTTTTTATAAGATTTTTAGTGAATAGAGCGCTAGTTATTATCTTGTTGTTTATGCGAGAGAGCAATATAGCCAAGCAGAGGTGCAGTGACTGGCCAAAAATAGCCCATAACAAAACCATATTTTCCATAATCTACACTAGCGAAAGAGAAAATCATCAATTTTCTTAAAAGATTATCTTCGTTATTTCTGCGCTCATTGAAATGTTGTATCGCGCTGCCAAGGCCAAATAACGCTGCACCAATAAATGCTCCAGGAAGAAGCACTTTATTTACTTTGTGGAACGTGCAAGATTTTTTAGCTTGAGCTTCTGGTGTAGTTTGTGCAGATTCTGCAGAGTATGTAAGTTGAGAGAGTGAGATTAATAATAATAAGAGTATTTTTTTCATGAGGCTATTCTTTTATAGTATTTTTTATAGATCTATTCAAGAATAGCTTTAATATAAAACGTTTTCAAGTGGAAGTTTTATCGATACTGCGAAATTGCCCGGTACGCCAGCAAGTTGTACATTATTCAGTTTAAAGCGTTCTGATAATGCAGTGCACAGATCTGGAAGGTTTTTAAAATGGACGACTGCGTTTTTAGCGCTATCGCCAAGGGTAGTTATGCTGAGCGTAAAGCCTACAAGATTGCTGCCGACTTGAGCATAATCTTGTTGTTTTATAGCTTGCGC
>CAXNJL010000053.1:0-4340 GCA_964202625.1 Candidatus Babeliales bacterium
ATGGAGCTTTTGTTTATGAAATGTAAAATCAGTAAAAAAGCGCGGTGCTTCAAAAAGATAGACTGGATGAGAGGGGCTAAGAGCAGAGCTTTTTTCAAATAACTGATGGGGGAAAAGTAACGTAACTCTATTTTTATGCATAGTATCCAATTCCTGCTTTATGCAATAGTATAAGTATGAAAAATTTTACTCAAGCATCTTAGCATGAGTAAAAAATATAGATACCCCTGGGTTACTAGAATTGCTTAGTTTGGTTAATATGAGAACGTATACGTTCGAGTGTTTGTTGAAACGTAAAAGTAGAATTATCAATTACAAAAGCATCTTCTGCAATACGTAACGGTGCATGCTTTCTGCTGCTATCTTGATTGTCGCGTGTACGTACATGCTCTCTACTTTCTTCAAGAGTATAAAAGTTTTTTAATTGAGCTTGGTCATGTTGCCAACGCACAGCTCTTATTTCTAAGCTCGCTGTAAGATAAAATTTATGCTTAGCATAGGGAAATAATACTGTGCCGCAATCTCTGCCATCAACAATAAGATCGTGTCCAAGAGCTATAGATTGCTGTATATCAAAAACTATCTGACGTATAGACATGTTTGTGCTTGCAGCAGAAGATAAAGCATCAAGCTCGCTTGTTTTTAAAAACCTGGTTATATCTTGATTTTGATATAAGATCGATTCTTTATGTATCTGGTCATAGGAATAAAAAAATGGTTTTTCTTGAAAATAATTTTTTACCGTTGCGTAATCTATTGTTTTCAGCGTTTCTTTGTCACAATTATATTCTGTAGTAAGTATATATGCGCAAGCTCTATATAAAAGACCGGTATTAAGATAATAGAAAAAAAGTTCTTTTGCCAAAGCGCGCGCTAGTGAGCTTTTCCCGCTGGCTGAAGGGCCATCAATAGTAATAATCATAATGAAAGTGCTATTTTAATAGCATTGTTTACTTTGTTCATCGTTGCGTTATTGAGTTCTGAAATAAAAGCAGCTATTCTGATTTTGTCTATAGCTCTTATTTGATCCAATAAAATCTTACAATCTTTATCATTAATGGTTATTCTGACTTCAAAAGGGAAAATTGATTTTACGCTAGAAGTTATAGGGGCAATAATAATTCTCTGGCTGATTTTATTTTGGCTATCATTAGATATGACTACCGCAGGACGAGTTTTTTGTATTTCTGATCCTACTGTTGGATCAAGTTTTATCCAGTAAATTTCGCCACGTTTAGGAAAAGAACTCATTTCCATCCTTCAACATCAAGTGCAGACCAATCATTAATAGTTTCTATCCGATCTTGATCTTTTTCAGCTTCTTTATAAGCTGCTTCTAAATTCATTTTTTCTTGATCAATATTTTCTCTTACGATTCCTGCAATAAATTTACTTAGTTCACGTTTTCCTGCCATACCTTTTAATATGATTATTAGGTCTTCAGGCAGAGATATCGTTATATTTTTATTTTTCATCTTTACTCATATTTCTTAAATAGTAATAGATTGTGCTATGTAATAATCATAATGATACATCAAATCCTTGTAATTCAATAGTCGTTTTACCGTTCCAATGATTTTGCGTTACTTGTACAACGCAATCAAAACTTTGTGCGCCAACTTGGTCAAAAAATGCAATAAGTTCAGGTCGATTAAAAAACATAATCGGTTTTATAATACCGTCAGCAAAAAGTTTTGCTTTTACATGCAGATCTTTTAACAGTTGTGGCGGTTCAATAAGAGTAACAGATTTTAGATAAAAAATAGGCTGCCCATTTTCGCATCCAAATGGTTCCAGGTATTGAAGATCTTCTATAAATTTATGTGTTGCTTCAGGAAGAGTAATTTCTGCATCTATGCGTAATTTTTGTTTGAGATCAAATTCGGTAAGTCTGGCTGCTAGATACGTTTCAAGTCGTTGCTTAAATTCTGGAAGTTTTTCTACTTTGAGAGAAAGTCCTGCTGCTGCAGCATGACCACCAAAACTTTCTAAAAGATCACGTACCGATTGTAAAGCTTCAAACATATTACATTCTGGTATGGATCTGCAGGATCCTTTTGCTAAACCGTCTTTTGTAAGATGCAAAAGAATCGTAGGTTTGCCGTACGCACCAACTAAGCGCGATGCAACAAGGCCTATAACTCCTGGCTGCCAGCCTACTTGCGCAGCAACTATGCACATGCCATCTTTTACGTTGATAGTACCGTTATCTATATCGATTTGTATCTGTTGTAGAATAGATTTTTCTATAGATTTACGTGATTCGTTCAGTGTTTGGAGTACTTTGCCCACGTGAGCAACATGTTCATGATTGGAGCCAATAAGAAATTTTACTCCATCACGAGCATCTTCTAAGCGACCGAGCGCATTAATTTGTGGTGTAATAAAAAAGCCTATGTCTGTTGAAGATAAGGTTGGTTTGGTAACACGTGCATTTTCTTTGAGTACGGTTAAGGCAAAACTTTGTGTTTTTTGGACCTGTTTTAATCCAAAACGAGTCCAGTATCTATTTTCACCTGTAAGTGGTACAACGTCAGCCACTGTTCCTAGTAATAGCAGCTCATAGACTTTTTCAGGCATTGCAAGGCCCATTTTTTCATACAGTAAGCTGAGTATTTTAAAACTTACGCCAACTCCTGCAAATTTTTTATACGGATATAAACAATCTTTTTGATAGGGATCAATAATAGCAAAAGCTTCTGGGACATGCTCGTGCGGCTGGTGATGATCGGTAATAATTAAATCGATACCATGTTTTTTTGCTTCAAGGGCAGGTTCAAAAGCACTTATGCCATTATCAACCGTTATGAGTAGTTTGTAGTTATTGCTTGCAGCGCGTTGAATAGTTTTTACCGAAAGTCCGTACCCGTCACGAACTCTATGCGGTAGAAAATAATTAATATCTGCTCCTAACGGCGTAAGACAGAGCATCATGAGTGCAGATGATGTTATGCCATCAACGTCATAATCACCACAAATAAGTATTTTTTCTTTGAGTTCTATTGCTTTTAAAATACGATCAACAGCTTTATCTGCATCTTTGAGTAAACTGGGATGTGCGACATCTTTTTCATAGGTACTATATAAAAAATTATTAATAGTTTCTTTATCATTCATGCCACGAGTAAGAAGTGTTTGAATAATAGGGTAAGAAATATTATACGTAGCAGCCAAAGAACCAATAAGTGGTTTATCGCATGCAGGAAGTTTCCAAAGATATTTAAGGCCTTGTATGGTATTCATAATAAAAAGTCTTTAAAAAAAAGAGAGTATGCTTAAGATATACTTAGCATACTCTCTAATAGATAAAAAGTAATTATCTTTTTCTGGTAAGATAGCTCGCTATAATGTTAGATAATCCTACTTCTGGAAAATATGGTAAAGCTTGAAGTTCAGTGATAGTTCTTTCTATGCGAACAGATTCTAAGTACTCTGCAGCATCTGTAGAAAGAACAGTATCAGCAAGTTCTTCTGGAGTATTGTTTTTGTTGTCTTTTATACCTATGTTTGCTCCGTAAGCAACCAAAAGTTGACATGCTTGTGGATTATTATCCATAGCAGCTCGGTGTAGTGACGTGTACCCATCAGAATTAGCTATATGGGGATCAGCATGAGCAAGCAAAAGAGCTCTTGCATGACTTAAATCACCATCTTTTCTATAGATAGCACCAGAAAGTGGCGTAGCTAAACTGTCTCGGTTTTGTATATTTACATCCACACCAGGTTGCGCGAGCATTCTTTGAAGTTCTGGTAAATCACCATGAAGAGCTTTGAGATAAAGGGGAGTTGCTCCAGGAATACCAAAATAACAAATTCTATGTTTTTTTGAAGGATCAGCTGCTGCAGGTAAAGCTGTTTGTGTAGCGGCAAGAGCTAATATAAGACCAGATGAAAATAGAGTTCTGTAATTCATAGTTGTTTCTTTCTGTTTGCGCATAAAGCATGCTTGTAAATATTGTAGTTTATTATAATAGGATATATAATATTAAGATGTTTGTCTAATGGATATAGTTTTAACAATCTGTCTGCTTTTCTTATGATTCCTCTTATCTTACATATAAAAAATTTCTTGAGCTACGGCTCTCCTGCGCAAACCATAGATTTCACCAATCATGCTCTTATCTGCCTGGCAGGTAAAAACGGCCATGGCAAATCAGCTTTATTAGATGCTCTTACCTGGGCGCTCTGGGGCCAAGCACGTAAAGTTGGCGGCACGGCAAAGGCAGATGAAGGTTTAGTTCGCCTTGGTCAGACCAGTATGATGGTTTCTTTAGATTTTATCTGTAACGGTACTCAATATAGGGTAAGAAGAGAGTACGCTTATTCTGCTTCCAAGCCTT
>CAXNJL010000054.1:0-4325 GCA_964202625.1 Candidatus Babeliales bacterium
CATAGAAGGAGTAGCTGTAAAAGTAACTATTACTTTATTATACTCTTTAATTATAGATTCTTCAATAGCGATTCGCATTTCAGAATTAAGTGGATGAACAATATCTCTAAAAGTTCCATCTTTACGCTTTCTTGATGGCATAGAAACAAAGAGTCCTTTAACACCTTCTATAACTTTAAGATCTCTCACTATGAAAGCATTTTCAAAGACAATGGTGGCATAAGCTTTGAGCTTGCCATTTTCCAGCGATGGATATACGGTAACTTCTGTTATTCTCATTGGGTTAATCCTGTAGAGTGACGCTATTAAAATGCACGAGTGTTTTTACACTAAAGCAACAACTGATCATCAGTCTAGGCTGAACTCTGCGCTTTGTCAACACTACAAATAAAATTAATAAAAAATTATAGATTTTTTTCTGCTGCTCTTAGTTTCGCTGATCTTGACGATGGATTGGCTGAAATTTCTTGAGCACTTCCTGTTATAACTTTAGGAGTTACGATAAGAAGATCTTCTGTTTGATCCTTGAAAAACTGTTTAACAATGCGGTCTTCTAGCGAATGGAAGCTAATGCAAACAAGTCTAGCCTGAGGAGATAATAATGAAACAGCTTGTGATAAAAAAGCAGTAATATTATCTAATTCTTTGTTAACAATAATTCTCAGCGCCTGAAAAACTTTGGTTGCAGGATGAATCGGCTGATCTCTTTTTCTTGGCTTTACTGTTTCAATAACATCAATAAGATCGCCCGTTGTACTAAACGGTTTAATACTTCTTTGTGCAATAATTGCTCGCGCAATAGGTCGTGCAGAAAATTCTTCACCATATTCTTTAAAGATAACGATTAGCTCTTTTTCGCAAGCAGTATTAAGAATTAATTTTGCCGTAACTATTTGATGTGCCGGTGACATTCTCATATCAAGCGGAGTATTTGTTGCAAAAGAAAAACCAGCTCGGTGATGAATTTGAAATTGCGATGTTCCAAAATCTGCTAAAATACCGTCTACTTTTTCTATACCCTCTTTTTTAAGTAAAAATTTGAGATGCGCAAAATTTCCCCAAAGAATTTTAAAGCGATCGCCAAACTCTTCTTTAAGCGCTGGAGCATTCATTTCGATTGCTTTGGTGTCCCAATCGATTGCTATAACAGTGCATGTAGGTTCAGCTTCTAAGAGAGCGCGTGTATGCGTACCGCCCCCAAAAGTAACATCAAGATATGTTTTGTTTGGTTCTGGTTTTAAATAAGTAAGTACTTCATCTATGAGTACAGCTTTGTGGTAGGTATTGGTCGATGTAATCATTAAAGAGAAGCCGTATTGGTTAATTCTGTTACGAGTTTGTGTAAATGTGTGCCATAAGAACCTTTGACTAAAACAGTAGACTCTTGGTCACTTATATTAGTTTTAAGATAATCTAAAGCTTTTTCCCAATGTAAAACATGTTCTATAATAAGTCCAGCTGGCGCTGTTTTTTTAGTCCAGGCAACCTGTTCTCCAACCAAAAGTAAATGGGTAAGAGAGGGTGTTTTTCTTAAAAATCTTCCAAGTTGACGATGCCAGAAAGGGCTTTTTACTCCTAATTCTAACATATCCCCAAGTACTGCAATTTTTTGTCCTTTAGATTCTATTTTTTCAAAAGCAAGTAATGCAGCGCGCATACTTTCTGGGCTTGCGTTATAAGCATCATCAATTATTGTTCCTTGGAACTTTGTATTTTCTACTTGTTTAAACCTGCTTGAAACGCTTACTGATTCTTGGAGTGCTTGAACAATTACAGAACTTTTAATTCCAAGCTGGCAAGCAGCTGCTGCTGCCGCTAATGCATTGGTAACGCGTCCTGAGTGATTACTTGTAAGGGTAACCATATGTTTTTCTTGGTATAGTTTTAATAAAAAAGAAGTATTAAAGCCGTGCGTTTGTATTTTTCTTGCTTGTATTTGATTGGTTGTTTTGCAGCCAAACTTAAGAATGGGATGATGGTAAGACGTAGATGCTAATAACGGAATATCACCATTAACGATCCCAATATTATCGGCTTTGAACTGAGAAAATAAAGCACGTTTTTCTATGGCAATATCATGAATAGAGCCTATGCCTTCGCTATGACTATGACCTATGGTTGTAATAACGGCAGTGGTTGGTTTAACTATTTGAGCCATGCGCAACATTTCGCCCCGTTTACTCACGCCCATTTCTAATACAACAACTTGATGGTCTTCTCTTATATCTAAAATAGTTTGCGATACCGAGAGGGCTGTATTGTTATTCCCAATCGATGCTTTGTAGTGCATTCCACTGAGTTTAATAATATCAACGAGCATTTCTCTTGTAGATGTTTTACCTATAGATCCAGTAATACCAACAATTGGGCAGCTTATTTTATCTCTCCAAGCTTCTGCTAATTGCAAGAGCGCTTGATAAGGGTCTGTTACGAGCCCGATAAAGAGATTTTTCTTTTCTACTGCAGTTAACGTATTGATTATATGTTTGTGGCTATCAGCAACAATAATTCCAGCAGCTCCCTGAGAAATCGCATCTTTAATAAAAGTATGACCATCGACTTTATTGCCAGGTAGGGCAATAAAAACATCACCTTTGTTGATTAATCGTGAGTCAACACAAAAATGGGCATCTTGGGGAAATAAAATCCCAAGCGAGATAAGTTCAGGAAGAGTTGATTGAATGAAAGTATGATTAATATGCATGAGTTATTCCGTAAGTAGTATATATACAGGATTGAATTTTATGGATTGTTTCTATTTGGCAATAATATAATATTAAAATAGTTTATCTTCATATATCTATCTTAATATTATATTTAGGTTTGTGCAACCGGGTAGCTAATAGGACTTATTTTTTATGAAGAGGTATAAACGTTCCTGCATAAAAGATAATCCCGGTAAAAAAAAGAGTGGTTAAAAATGGTCCTATAAGATAGGGGTCTAGCCATCGCTGAGTTAACAGTGACAGTTGTATGCCTAGAAATCCCCCTGGTAGCACAGCAAAAAACGTTTTTTGATAGAGTGCTGACCATAAGCAACTATACAGGCAAAAGTAGAGGCACCCCTGTATAAGCACCATTTTTTTTTGCGTGTAAAATAACCCTATTGGTATGCATACTAAGAAAACAGAGGCGTCGGCAAAAAAATATAAAAAGATACTTATAAGATAAGAAAAGAAAAGTTTATAGACTGGTAGTTCTGGTGCTGGTGTTACTTGATAACACCAAGAAGATGTTTCTGGATTATATAAAAAAAACAGGAGAAAAAAAGCACTTATGCAGAAAATAGATATAATTTTAAAAAATTTCTTCATAATAGTATCTCCCTGAATTAGATATATCGGTATCTTTTTTTAAAAATCAAAAACTCAACAGAGCCTATTTTAAAAAAAGATAGATAAAAAAGATAGATAAAAAGATTTATTGACGAAAAAAATACAATGAGTTAACGTGTGCTCTGAGAAGACATCAAAAATAGGAGATTTTGTATCATGAATAGTTTGTCAAAATTTTTTTTAGTATCTTTGTATCTTGCAAATAGTGCTTTAGGAGCCTCTTGCGAGCCTGTTGTATCGATTCCCAATTCTGTTTCTAGTGATATAAGTGCCTGTTCTTCTTATGCGCCCCGTTCTTATTTTGGCATAAGATCGCAGGGGGCTAATACAGCTCGTGAACTTATCGGTTGGGAAGAATTGGTTTATCAACCAAATACCTGTGATGCTCATTTTGTTTTTTCTACAAGTTTTGAATATCAGCAAAGTTTTAAACCAGACAGAATAGCAAACTATCTTTTTGGTAGTTCTGTGCTGCATTTTGTTGGAAGTGAAGTTATTGATAGAGATAATAGGTATAACACCCAATTAGTGGCAGAAAATTTTGGACTGCCTGCTACGTTTAATCAAACACTTTTTATTAAACCAAAAATTCAAAATTATATATTTGATTTTGATGCCTATCTTGGTCTCGGGTCGCTGGTTAACGGGTTTTATCTACGCCTTCACGCCCCGTTAGTATTAAGCAAATGGTCACTTTTTGATTCTTGTTATAATTCATGTGTTTGCAGTGGCAGTAATTCTTATGATAATTATTCTTCTAGTAATTCTTTTGATACTGATTCTCAAGCTTTAGCTCCTGCTGGAGCATGTGGTATTAACCCCAATTCTGTTTTATCGCCCATTCCTATTAACAGTAACTTAAGAGAAGCTTTAAGTGGTAGTACTTTTGGTGACATGATAACACCGTGGAGTTATGGTAAATTTAATTTTGATCCTACTTTGGCTTGCCGCTTAGCAGATCTGGATGTTATTTTAGGCTGGAATTTTTGG
>CAXNJL010000055.1:0-4160 GCA_964202625.1 Candidatus Babeliales bacterium
AACGCTTCCTAATTGTCCCGTAAGAATAAGGCGTCCTTTGCCAGGCATTGCTACTGCTTCAATTTGAATAACTTCTCCTCCGTGAGACGTCCAAGCAAGTCCATTACAAATACCAACCAAGCATTCTTGAGAAAGGGCGTCATCAAGAAATCGTCGTGGCCCTAAGTAGGTATCTAGGTCTTTTATTGTAATAATAGGAATGTTTTTTTCTTCAACAAAAATACGAGCTATTTTTGAACATAATTTTCCAATAGTTCTATTTAATTCTCGCACTCCAGCTTCTCGTGTATAATTACGTATAATATCAGAAAGAACATCGTCGCTTATGTGTAGCGATAAAGAATCAAGACCCGTCTCTTTTATGCTTCTTTCTACTAAATATTGACGAGCAATTGCTAGTTTTTCTTCAAAAGTATATCCAGAAAGAGATATGATTTCCATACGATCTCTCAGCGGCTCAGATAGTGTTTCTAGGCTATTTGCTGTTGCTATAAATATTACTTTTGACATATCAAAAGGAATGCCCAAATAATTGTCATAAAAAGTTTTATTTTGTTGTGGATCAAGAATTTCTAACATAGCAGCAGAAGGATCTCCTCTAAAGTCTGACCCTATTTTATCCAATTCATCTATAATTATAACTGGATTTAAGGACCCGGCTTTGCGCATGCCGTGAATAAATCTTCCAGGTAGAGCTCCTACATAGGTTCTTCTGTGTCCACGAATTTCGGCCTCATCTTTTACGCCACCTAAAGAAACTCTAAAAAATTTTCTACCAAGGGCTTTTGCTATAGATGAACCAAGAGAGGTTTTACCTGTCCCTGGAGGTCCTACAAAACATAAAATAGGAGCATACCCATCATTTTTTAAGGTACGTATAGAAATAAAATCTAATATACGTTCTTTGATTTCTTTAAGGCCGTAGTGATCTTCGTCAAGAATTTTTTTTGCATGAGCGATATCTAAATTATCTGTTGTTTCTATTCCCCATGGCAGAGCAAGAACCCATTCAAGATACGATCTAATAACAGATGCTTCCATAGAATCGGGAGCAGTTTTTTCTAGTCTATTAATATGTCTATTTATTTCAATTTTTATCTCTTGGGAAATATCAGCTTCTTCAAGCTTTATTCTAATTTTATCTATATCTTCGCCATCATCATCACCCAGTTCTTTTTTAATAGCCTTGAGTTGCTCGCGTAGATAAAATTCTTTTTGAGATTTACTCATAGAATCGCGAGCTCTATTTTTTATCCGATCTTGAACTTCAGACATTTCAATCTCTTGGGTTAAATGATTATATAATCCACCAAGAAAGTCTTTATGTGTTTTTTGTTCAAGTAGTAATTGTGCGTCGTCTACGTTTAAAGTAATATGCGATAATATAAAGTCTGCAATTTTTTCAGGGTCATGCATTTTTGAAACAATAGTATTAAAATCCTGACTAATAACTTGTCCAGAGTTAACAAGTGACTCTGAAGCAGTCTTAATATTTTTAATAAGAGCTAAAAGTTCGGCATCATCTGTAGCGGTAGGTAAAAAAACAGGTAAAACATGTGCTGTTAAAATATCATCTTCTGTTTTAATTTCTGATGCTATGCCACGACAGGTGCCCTGAACTAAAATTTTGATACCCCCTTCTGGTATTTTAATAAGTCGCATTATAGTTGCTATGGTTCCGGTAGAATAGAGGTCTTCAGTTCCTATAGCTATATCAGCTTCTGATTCTTGTTTGTGAGAGGCAAGTAAAAAGATCATTTTAGATTCTTGCTCTATAGCTTTATTGATTCCCTTAATAATGCGCTCATCAAGTACCAATAATGGTACTATCATATGAGGAAAAACAACAATATCCATTGTTGGAATAACAGAAAGCACTTCTGGTATTGATTCTTTTAAACCTTTATTAATTGTATCCATTATTTTCTCCTTGATAAGTACTTTTGATCCCTTATTATTGAGAGTACTTCATTAAAAAAGACAAAAACAATATTTAGGGTATTATCTTTTAGTCTAGATAGAGTTAAACTAGGTTATATGAATACAACATTATCACTTTATAATATTAGTAAGAATTTTTATACGCATCATGGCAAGATAGCCGTGTTTAATTCTTTATCTGCAGATTTTTATCAAGGCGTAAGCTATGCTCTTACTGGTCCTTCTGGGAGTGGAAAGTCAACATTGCTCCATATTCTAGCAGGTATAGAAGTGCCCTGCTTGGGAAAAGTAGCATATAAAGGGAAAAATATAGCACTGCTTAAAAATAAAGATAGATACTCTTTTCTTCAGAACGATATAGGCATGATTTTTCAGACACCCTTTCTTGTCCCAGAACTTACAGTACTAGAAAATGTTCTTTTTAAAGATCTTATTATACAATATCCATCCGCAGAAAAAATAAAAAAGGGACTTGCATTATTAGCTGAATTACAGTTAGAAGATAAGGCTCATACGTTTCCTCATCTTTTATCTGGTGGGCAAGCCCAACGCGTCGCCCTTGGACGAGCGCTTTATAATAAGCCTACTTTTTTGCTGGCAGATGAGCCACTAGCTCATCTTGATAGAACAAATCAACAAAGCATTCTTGCTATGCTTAAAAGAAGTCAATTAGAGTGGGGGATGGGGATTATACTCTCTTCTCACACTGAAGAAATCATACAATCTATGGATAATATATATACTTTAGGCTCAGGATATTAATTTTATGCACACGTTTTATCATAAAAAATCTATTATAAAAAAAATAACACAAATAGGCGGCTCTACCCTTGCTAGTAGGTTTCTTGGTATAATTAGAGAAATTCTTACTATGAAATATTTATCGGCAGGAGCTGTTTCTGATGCTTTTATTGCCGCTTTTAAAATTCCCAATTCTTTACGCAAAGTTTTTGCTGAAGGAGCTATTAGCGGGGCATTTATTCCTTCGCTCGTGCGTCTGATAAAAAATGAAGATATGGCTCAGGCTAGTAAGTTTATGACACTGCTTTTATGTGTTATAGAAAGCATTGTGGTTGTCATTTGTCTGGTATTGGCATGGAATTCTGATTTATTTTTCCATTATACTGTCCCAGGCTTTGATGCTGAGCAGCTCTTTTACGCGGTTCCCTTATTGCGTATTCTTATCTTTTTTATACTGCCCATATCTTTTGCTGCTATTTTAGGTGGCGCTCTACAGTCGGTACATAAATTTTTTATTCCAGCACTAGCCCCTATTTTATATAATATTTTTTTTATAACATCTCTTTGTTGTTGTATATATTTTAAGCTCTCTATTTATGCTTTTGCTTATTTTATTTTGGCTGCAGGCATATTTTATGCATTAGTGCATTTTATTGCCTATAAAAAAGCAGGTTTTACTTTTTTGCAGTTTGATGGGCAGTCTTATATGCAGATCAAAGAAGTAATGATAAAATTTATTCCGGTTATTTTTACTGTTGGTATAGTTGAAATTAATGGTTATATAGATGCATATATGGGGTCAGGTCTTGAAAAAGGGACTATAACACTTATGTATTTTGCTTATCGCTTTTCTCAGATTCCACTGGGCGTTTTTGGTGCAGCTTTTTCTACCATATTTTTACCCTATTTTTCTCAAATATGTACGTATGCGCCTAAGCGACTAGCTTTTTTTATGCATGAAGCTCTCAAGCTTATTTTTTATATTACGGTGCCCGTTACTGCACTGATTATGTTTTTTTCATATGATATTTTTAATTCTCTTTTTACTTTTTCTTCGCATCAAACAGTTCTGGCAAGCCAATTTTTAGCTATTGCATCATGTGCTATATTTTTTCAATCGGCAAATAAAACATTACTCTCTCTCTTTTATTCTTTGAATAATACAAAATTACCAACTTTGATTTCTATTACGGTAACAGCCTGTCACATGGTTCTTAATTATACGTTTATGTATTCATTGCAAGCAAAAGGTCTTCTTCTTGCTGGAGCTCTTGCTAGCATGCTGCAAACCTGTTTATATTTGATAACTCTTAAGGTATATTTTAAATATCCTCTTTATATTTCACACTTAGGCCGTTTTTTAAGAGGCTCTCTTTTACAAATAACTGTTTTTGGTTTTGTTTTTTATCAACTCTATGTTTTTTTAATTTTTCTTTGTAAGCAGTTGCCAGAATTTTTAGCATATTTTTTTATAGAAA
>CAXNJL010000056.1:0-4158 GCA_964202625.1 Candidatus Babeliales bacterium
GATCTGAGTATTTCCCGTACTACTATTTCTTGGGGGATCCCTTTTCCTGGCGATGCTAAACATACGGTGTATGTGTGGGCTGATGCTCTTATAAATTATATGTCTGCTGTTGGGTATGGTGATACTGCAAGAGCACAAGAATTTATGCACTGGTGGCCAGCTCAATTACATATTTTAGGTAAAGATATAGTTCGTTTTCACGCAGTCTATTGGCCTGCATTTTTAATGGCTGCAGATCTTGCTATCCCTGAAAAATTGTTAGTACATGGTTGGCTTAAAATTGGTGATCAAAAAATGTCTAAATCGTTAGGCAATGCAGTTGATCCACTAGCTTTATGTGATACGTATGGAGCAGAGCCGGTGCGTTATTATCTTACTCGTTATATGGCTATAACGCAGGATGCAGAATTTGGCATTGCAGATTTAGAGCAAAAAATTACGTCAGATTTAGCAAATGATCTGGGTAATTTGTTAAATAGGCTTATGCTGCTTGCACAAAAATATAATCTTTCTGTGTTGCGTGCACCACAAAAATTAGATGCTCCAGAACAAGAGCTTAAGCAACAACTTATGCTTATGTTAGAATCTGTATCTACTGATATGCAAGATTATTCTTTTCATAAAGCTTACGGTCATGTATGGAAATCTATTAATCAAATTAATGCTTATTTTCATGCGCAAGAACCATGGAAAGTTGCTCGTGTAGATGCAGCAAGATTCGAAAAAATATTATCAGCTACGGCGCATGCTCTTGCTCTTGTTGCAACGGTTACTATTCCTGTAATGCCTCAAAAAATGGAAAAGCTGTTGGCTGCTCTTGGCGTTATACTTGATAAAACTCCTAAGAATTATGTACAAGAATTAGTAGAAGCAGACTGGAATAGAGATTTTATTTTGAATCTTACGCTTTTTGCGCCTACTGAAACATTGTTTCAAAAATATGAACCAAAACCAATTATTTTAGAAAAAGAAAAAGAACCTATGATTACCCAACCAGAAATACCTGCTATTACTATACAAGATTTTACTAAGATAGAATTACGCGTAGGAACTATTGTTGATTGTCAGCCTGTGCCAAAATCTGATAAACTGTATGCCCTTCAAGTTAATTTTGGTGAACATGGCATTCGTCAGATTTTATCGGGCGTTAAGCAGCATTTTACTCCAGAAGAACTTATTGGCAAACAAGGCTCTTTTGTCTTTAATTTGCAACCGCGTGCTATGGTTGGCATGAGCTCACAGGGCATGATGCTTTTTGCACAAAATTCTGAAGGCAAATTAGTTATTGTGGGCCCACATGCTGCTGTAGATGCAGGCGTGCGTTTACAGTAAATAAATTTTTATTTAAAGAAGAAGAAAATACTATGAAATTATTGTTAGTATGCATGTTTTTTTGCCATTCTATAGCGCGCAGTATGGAAGCGAGTAGTTCCGCTGATATTGAATCTGAATTGACAAAATTATATGATGCATGTGTAAACTTAGGTAATATAGATAAAAGTATAGATCTAGAAATAGATGGTTTTAAGAATACTCGATGGTCTTTATTAACATTAGCATGTTATCTCGGGGATGAAAATGTAACAGATATTCTTGCTTTATTGGAAAGGGGAGCTGGTATAAATCGAGGGATCTTTTTTGAGGGTCATCATAATATAACACCTTTATGTCTAGCTTTTCTTTCGCCATATGCATCATCGGAATTAGTGGAATTACTTTTAGATTATGGGGCATCCATTCCTAATTATTATTGTTCTATTCATAAAGAAAATTTTCATACTGTTACTGCTCTTAGCATATTGGCTACTGATTGTGCTTTGGATAAAAAAGAGTTATTGGTTTCTTATTTAAAAGAAAGATATTCAAAGCGACAGATATTGGAGGAAACTGTGGCTCATGGTAGATTATCTGAAGAAGTTATACGGTTTTTATTAGTTCGAACTGTTTTTGATTACGAAGACATACAACAAGTTGTTGCCGATAATAACAATAAGCATTGGCTTTTTCATACACCAGTTCGTAAACAAATTTCTGAAAATTTTGAGGCTTATATCCATAGACATAATCTATTAGAAGAAAGATTGCCTGGAGATGGAGATCTATCTTCACTTACTTTAGAATATGTTGGCGATGATATGTTTGCAGAGACAGAAATACTTGAGGATGTTTTTTGCACAAAATCCTGAAAGCTGCAGTAGATGCAGGTGTACGTTTACAGTAAATAAATTTTTATTAAATTATAAAAGAGGCCCGCGTGATTATATTGAATCGCGCGGGCTTCGCTATTTTGAGCTTCTTAAGATTTAGTAGAAGTTTTTTGTTACATAAGCTCTTTCCGAATCACCAAAAACTATAACGAGCATATTTTTTTATAAAGCCTGGGGCCATGTTCAAATAAGCCAATATTTTTTAGCTTTCTCAATATCACTCTGCCAAGCCTAACCCGTATAATTGCTTTGGCATTTTCTTCTAGCCAAAAAGTAAATGGGATCTTCCCCGTACTTATAATGTAATTAACAATAATTTTCTCTTCTTTTCAATGTGCGCAATGTGCCCTTGGTTGACATAGCGCCACCCAAACTCCACATAATTTCCACCTGGCCTTCACTGACTATTAGCAAATTCAACAGTCACGCAATTTATTATTTCTTGACAAATATAAAATATAATATAATATTAGAATGTAAGATTATTAAAACAACACTTAACGCAAGGAGACATCATGTCAAAAAAAATAATCTCTTTTACACTTTTATCAATCAGTTTGCTTTTCTCTCTTATGAGCCTGGAGGCCATGAAGTTTGGCAAGAAAGCCCGATTAAAGACTCCCAAGATTTCTAAAGTTTTTTTAGCTAGACGATTTATAGCACCTGCTTTAGCTGCCGCAGCAGGAGCAACCTATGCTTTAGGTTCAACGCAAAACAATTCTTTTAAACCAACTATATTAAGAGAATTAACTCAAGAAGAAAAAAATGAACCTGATTTGCTTAAACGGTTTTCTATGGATTACATAGGTACCCCACCTGATGAAATAAAAACAATCATAAAGCATTTTGAAAACTTTCAGAAAAAAACACTTCTTCCTAACTCTGAATGGGAAAATCAAATCCTATTACATGGCATACCAGGAGTAGGAAAGAATGAGATTGTCTCGGCATTAGGTAGATCATTAGAAGCGGATTGCTACATGCTTAATAGTACACGATTTGTAGAATCTTATGCTGGTGATACTGGAAAGAATATTGAAATTTTTTTTACTTCTTTAAAAAATAGTGAAAAATTTACAATAGTCTATCTTGACGAAATCGACTCAGTAGTTAATGCAAAAGATGTTGGCCAACCAGCCGGAGAATATACCGCTGCTCGCGCAACTCTTCTTATAGAAATAGAGAATATAGCTGGAAAACATAATATTCTTTTACTTGCGGGGGTCAATGATCCAAAAACTTTATCTCAAGCTTTTCGCAATAGATTTACTCATGTAAAAGTGAATCCTATAGAAAAGCAACCAGATATTGAATGTTTTTTTGATAGAAAATTTCAAAAAAATGGACTTTTTATATTGCCAGAAACTATTCAAGCATTCTCTAAAGAAACTCATGGGAAAATGCAACCAGGATCTTTTTCACAATACAACTTTTCTACAAGAGATTTAAGAAAAATTGCCAATAAGGCAGCAGGTTTAGATGAATTAAAGGTAAAGCCTCTTTCGTTGGTAGCATTTGCTAAAGATCAGTTAAAACCTGAGCAGCAAAAGAGTTTAGGCCTTGTTGTTGACCAGATACAAAAACAGCCAATTCCTTTAACAACATGTACTGATGACCTGTTGAAAACGATGCTCAAAGAATTATCGAGAGATTCTTCTAAAGAAGATATAGCGATGATAGATAAAATTCATGGCGACGATTATACGTTTTACACAACGCTTAAAGGAAAGAGTGTTCGCATAGCTAAGCTTTCAAAAGAGCTATTAGCAGGTCAATCTACGCAAGCTGATAATAATTTTTATCAAAAAGTAGGGAATGATGTTTTCCATCTATCTCAATGTGGTCATAAAGATTTATCTCCTGCAATAAGCAGCGCGACTCAAAAAAGAAAAGAAGAAGCTGCGAGCCAACTTAAAAAATTACAAGTTGTTCTTGATAATCAATGTAAAGG
>CAXNJL010000057.1:0-4127 GCA_964202625.1 Candidatus Babeliales bacterium
AAAGAGAATTAGCTCGAGATAATAAGTTGCTCGGACAATTCAGACTTGATGGTATTCCAAGTGCAGCTCGTGGCGTTCCTCAAATTGAAGTGACTTTTGATATTGATGCAAATGGTATTGTTCATGTATCAGCAAAAGATAAAGCTTCAGGCAGAGAACAAAAAATAAGCTTAACTTCTAGTGGTGGTTTATCTAAAGAAGAAGTTGAAGAAATGCTTAACCAAGCAAAACTTCATGAAGCTGAAGATAAAAAAATAAGAGAAGTGATAGAAAAGAGAAATCTTCTTGATAGCTTAATTTTCAATGTAGAAAAAACCGTAAGCGAACAAAAAGATAAGATCGCAGCGGAAGATCTTGCAGCTCTTGAGCCTGTCTTAGCTTCAGCAAAAGAAACCTTAAAAGATCATGCAGAAGATGGCGAAAAGCTTCAAGCTGCAACTGAAGAGCTTACCAAAGCTTCTCATAAGATTTCTGAAATGTTGTATAAGCAAGGCGGCCAACCTACTGGTGAAGCTCAAGAAGAAACTCATGATGAATCTGAAGATCAAGGTCCAATCGACACTGAATTCAAAGACTAATTACGAGTTTTATTACAAGTAATTACGTAAAAAGGGGCAGGAGTTTTAAATCTCCTGCCCCTTTTTACTTGGCACTTATATTACTATATACTTACCTAAGTAACTATCTTACTACCCAATTATCCCATAAACATATACCCAAGAAAGATATATCTATGTACAAAAAAACCATTCTCGCTGCTCTTTCTCTTCTCATCTGCTTTAACGCTTGTGCTGAAACAGCCAAAGAGAAAGAAGATAAAAAAAGAGAAACCATCAAAACCCATATCCTGAATTTTTTGGCTGGTTTATCTATCGGCTATGCTCATGGCAACTTAAATACACAAGGCGCCGACGAAGCAGCAACCTTTATTTTGGCTAATGCGGTGCAATCAACCTTTGCAACATCAAATAGCGCTTTCTGGGGCCATGCACTCGGCCAATCTCTTGCAGAAGCAACCAAAGAAAACCCTTTGCCTTATAATATCATGTGGGTAATCGCATTACTTGCAGGCGCTACATGCACAAGTAGCTCTCATGGCGAAGTAGTTATTTACAAGTGTGGATATCAAGCATAACTCTTTCTTGTTTTTACTTATATTTTTTAAAATGGGTGCTTTTTAGACGTAAGCGTATGCAAATCTATTTCATGATAAAAATCTATGATATGATGCGCAGATTCTAGTAACTGTTTATTTTGTGCCGTATTAATACCAATACAAAGCATACCGGCATTTTTTGCTGCTTCTATGCCACGAGCTGAATCTTCTATAGCTATGCACTCTTGTGGATCAATACCAAGCTTTTGAGCTGCATGCACATAAATTGCCGGATCAGGCTTACAGACATAATTTACTGAAGAAATACCATACATATGTTCACCAAAAAAACGCTTAAGATCTAATGCCTGGTCTACAAGAGTAATAGTATTATCTCCTGCGTTGGTAGCAATAGCCATTTTTAAATTTTTTTGTTGGACAAGAGTATGAAACGTTTCAAAGCCTTCTATAAAGCGAACCCCTTCTGAAAAAAGAGCATCTGCTAATATATTTTTTTCTTTTATAAGATCTTCTACAGAATCATCAAGTTGCACTATATCTTTAATAAGCTTAATACATTTTGACATAGACATACCGTGTAAACGACGAGAAAGTTCTTCATGTAACTCTGGTGTATAGGCTACACCTTTGCTTACAATCAAAGCTTCTGTTGCTTTTTTCCAGATATGTTCTGTATCAATAATAGTACCGTCCATGTCAAAAATGATAGCTTTTATACTCATAAAGAATAGTCCCTTAGCTGAATCTATAATATATTTTATTTTGTTTCAGTATAACATAAGTGGTTTTTATATATAGTGATGCTACACTTTACTAAGAGAGATTTTTTCAAATCAAAAAAATAATTAGGGAAAATAGAGAAAATAATGATACAACATATAGCATTTATTATGGACGGGAATAGAAGATGGGCTCGCGCTCAAGGAATTCAAGCACTCTATGGCGATGAAAGCAAAAAAGCTGTTGAAACCGCTCTTGCCTATTGCCTTAAACAGGCTATCCCTTTTCTATCTCTCTATACTTTTTCTTTAGAAAATATGAAAAGATCATCAAGCGAAACTGAATATGTTTTTAATCTAGCAGTAGAAAACATAGAAAAAATGCTTCCTCTTTTTATAGAAAAAAATATAAAAATATCTTTTGTAGGAGAAAGAGCAGTATTTCCTGAGTCTCTTTTACACACTATAAAAACAGTAGAAGAAGCTACAAAAACAGCAGCCAAACTTCATGTATCTATTCTTTTCTGCTATGGCGGCCAACAAGAAATTGTACAAGCTGCACAAACCATTGCCTACAAAGTTGCTCGCCAAGAGCTTGATCCTGCGGCTATTACCCCAGAACTCTTTAAAAATTATTTACAAACAGCTCCTGTGCCCTTTCCTGAACTTATTATAAGAACCGGTGGGTGTAAAAGGTTAAGTAACTTTTTACTGTATCAAGCTGCCTATAGCGAACTCTATTTTCTTGATTGCCTGTGGCCAGAACTTACCGAGCAAGATATTACTACCTGCGTAGAACAATATAAAACTATCAAAAAAAACTTTGGAGTATAATTATCTTTTTATACAGATTGGTACATATTCCATATGCGCCGATCTGTTTTGTATACCAAAAAGTGGTTCGATATCTATTTTTAGGCCCTGATTAAAAAGCTCTAAGAATTCTTCTGCTGTAGCAAAACGCATATTTCTATTTTCCCAATCAGGCTGCACAGAATTTAATGGTAAGTTTACTATTTTAGATTGGGCAAAACAAAGCCCCTGTTTTTTTAATGCTGGTATACGACTAGCCCACTGCCCTTCAAAAATATTTGGTGTATCAAAATGCAAATTGGGTAGCATACTCTGAAGATCAGCTTTTCGGTACAGCGTCATATCAACTGTTTGAGGATAATTCCAATCACACATACCGTCAGTAAAATTCCACAAACAAACGTCATGTTCATATGTTACAAGTGGCGGTACCCCCTGATATTTATTTTCTGCATAACAATAATCTATATGCTCACCCAATCTTAAATAAAAGGCATAAGCATCATAGGTATCCAAAGCTTGAGCACAGACTTTTAAATCAATAGAATCTTTTACGATAATATCGTCTACAGCAAACAGTAAAAATTCTTCTTGTGCATTCTCAACCAAAGAAAGTACATGCTGTTTAAAATCAGCACGAGGATGAGTTGTTGATTGGCGTATAAAGTTCACACGTGGGAAATTTCTTCTTAGCTGTTCATAACCAGCCTCGTAAGCATCGTTATCTGCTCTGTATATAATATGTGTTCTTGTTAAACCCGTAACATAAACTTGTAAAGATTCTAGTAACGCATAGAGCTGTAACGGTCTATTATAAGAAAAGCCTATAAGTTCGGCTGCGTTTATAGGAATAACAAAAAAACTAACTAATAATAAAACTATTTTTTTTACTTTAATCATATTAGTTCCATAAACTTTCTAAGCGCTCATACGGAGCAAGGGTTTGAATATGACAATGTAATTGCAACTGCAAAGCCCTATTTACATTATGGTCACTAAGCGGATTATTGGTATTATAAATATATAACGTATCAGTAATAAAGGCGTGTCTTTCGCGAGCCATTTCAAGCATGGGGCTCATTAAGGCGATATCCCAAGCCATGCTATAAAATTGTTCTTCATACAACAGACTTTCTTTTCTTATTTTTTTAAAGAGTCCCGCATAAAACGTGCGCAAGTGGGTCGCAGCATAGGGCCATCTTCTTATACCATCTGGTAATTCAATAAATTCTGTAGGAATTTTATGTGCCTGAAAAGCATACCCCGTATGTGGCCACATCGTAAGGGAGCCATACGTAAGCCATACGTCAGATTCAGAATAAGTTTTATGTAATGTTTCAAGAACATGCGCGTCGTATAAAAAATCATCTCCGTCAAGAAATACTATAATTTCTTGATCTGCACATTCTGAAATAACCATATAAGCATTAGCGAGCGCACCTTGACGAGCACTATTTTCTATGACCGTTATTTTTTTT
>CAXNJL010000058.1:0-4047 GCA_964202625.1 Candidatus Babeliales bacterium
TATAATAAACCTATTCCTACTAAACAACTGGCTCCAGCTAGAAAGCATTCTTGTCCAACAATTATTGTTTTTTCTTGTTCTATGTGATCGGCACTTTTTTTAATTTGTGTAGTAATAGTCCAATTGATATAAGTAGGCATATTCTTTAAGGCGGTCCAAACATCTTTATTTTGAGAGAAGTGAGGCAGGCTGGTTGTAAAATTAATAAGTTTATGTTTTTCGCTCAATTCAGCAGCAAGGCATATGCTCCCATAAGCAAAAAAACTATAGAGCGTAGCAGTTGCAAGATCACCTAATCTTGTTGATACCCAACCCCAATATATTGGATTGTTCACGAGCAACAATTTATTTTTTTCTGCCAATTCTAATGCTTGCAGAATTGATTCTTTATAATTTTTATTGATTCTATAGTTAGAAGAAGTTATTTTCATAACTTCTTCTACATTGTATTGATCAACAGCAATTTCAAGAGAGCTTTTTTCAGTACAATGTATTCTATTGCTTAGTAATGCTACGCAGGCAAAAAGAAAAATAGTTTTTTTATTCATAAAACACCTATGTTTTTATATGTTGAATTATATGCGTACCAAGTATAGTCTTTTGAAGATAAGAAATAAACCGTTTTCTTTTGAGATTATCATTAAACCACCAGTTGTTTTTGCCTTGTATAAGTTTAAACGTCTTAACAAATTGACCATTATTGTTTTCTGTTAATTCTACATGAAAATTCTTATACGTACCGTTGGTGTATTCTTCTAATTCTGTGGGAAGCTCTGAATGAACTGCAATCATAGATAAGCTATTTTTGTAGCTAGCAAGTTCTTTGCCGCAATCAAATGTTCTCTGTGCGCCCTCTTTTTCAATTGTGCCTTTAAATACTTCATCGAGCATATTAAAACTAAATTCATAAGGTTTTAAGTGTCTTACTGAGTCTAAAATAATATCAACTCGTGCTTGTTCTGCAACAAAAGTTGACCATCCCAGATTAATATTATCTTGAATATTTAAATAGGTATTTATTTTTGTAAACATACTGAGTTGAGCTTGTTTTGCGGCAACTATACCAAACGTTTGCGCAAGTATCAGATTAAGAGTAATAGCTTTCATAGCAGTTGATTTTCCACAACCATGTGGTCCTGTAATAATAGCTCCGTATGGATTGTTTTCGCCGCCCAATAAAATAGTATTAGTTACAGCCTTTTCTTTAGGCGTTATAGGGTGCCAAAAATCAGTAAAATTAATAACTGGAGAACTACTATTTACAAAAGAAGCAATACAATATTTGACAGGCAAAATTTCATGTTCTTTTATGAGTTTTGCTATGCCAACATAGCTGTCAATTTCGCCTATTATCTTCATGCTTGGAACAAGAAGCTCTTTTATTTCTTGTATAAGTTTATGGGCTACGAGTATTCTACCCCCATGCATAAACCTATCAGATGGCTCTTGTATGGTTGCTGTGCTGAGTAGTTCTTTAAGTTGTTCAAGTTTTTGATCTATTGGGTTTTCTTGGAGAATAAGTTTTCTTATTACTTTATTTTCTTGTATAAGAGCTAATAAAGCGTCGTGAGCTTTTATAAAGCAAGAAATATCAAAAAGAGTTTTTTGCAGTAAGGCAATTTTATTGTTTTTTTCAAAAATTGTTTTAGGTATACTTGCTATCATAGTTCCAAAGATATACCCATTAAAAAGTATTCTAGTATAGCTTTTTCCATAAAGCAAAGGTATCCACATGCCATTTTTGTAACGTTGTTCAATAATAGTATCTCCAAGTGTTAGTTCGGAATTATTAATGGTGATTGTTTTATCATAGCCATTTTTAAAGATGGTTGGAAATGGATTAATGGATTTAGGAATAATTTTATAGGCATCATGTATTATTTCTTTCCAATTAGAATCTTTGGGCGAGATTGTTTCTTCTGGAAACAGTTTTTTATTGTCTGCTGCGACTTGCATATTATATATATATTGATTGATATAACTTGTAGTTAATAATCCGACAATAGGAATAATTGCAACACTTGATAAAAGCATTGCTTGTTCAACTCTTCTGCTTATTTCCAGAGCTAGAGGGCTAGTATTATATGATTCTAGCCTAAACATATTAGTAAAATAATAAGAATCGATTTCTTTTTCTATATCAGTTTTATCTTGAAAATAATGTATAAGTGCTTTTTCTGTTTTTTTGATTTTATCTAAATGCAAAGATAGTTGGTGCAAGAGAATTTTATTTGTAGAGAGTTCTTCTATTATTTCTTGACGACTAAAAATAAGCGCTCTGTCTATGCTCGGCTCTGTGAGTATCTGTTGACATATAATTTTGCCAAAAATAGTTTGTGTTCTATTTATAGAACTAAAAAGTGATTTTTCTTGCAAAGAAAATATATCAAGTTTTTCTATAGTTTCTTGGTCAACAAGAGTTACTTTTGTTTTTTTTGCAAAAAGTTTTGCAAGGGTTTCTTCTTGGCTTTGCGAGCAACTATTTTTTTGCTCTATGGTTTTGAGGGAAGAAAAACAGAATATAAGAGTTAAAATAAGAGAATAGAATTGTGCCATTATGTGCGTAATTCGTGAAACAGGTAAATAAAATAGCTTTTGTTATTATTTTATGAGTTTAGATAGAATTTTTTTTTTAACAAGAGCTAAGTTTCTTCCAAAAAATAGTTATTTTTGCAAAAACATATATTGAGGTTGAAAAGATTTGTAAAAGAGACTATTATTATATATAGAAATAAATGTGGCGAGATTCCCGAGCGGCCAAAGGGGACGGACTGTAAATCCGTTGGCTTATGCCTTCGTAGGTTCGAATCCTACTCTCGCCACCAAAATTTAATATAAGATTGTGTTTGACAATTCCATCTTTTCACTATAGATTTTATAGTCAATTAGGTGGGACAATTGTCTTACATAAAAATATGTGCGGGAATAGCTCAATTGGTAGAGCGGCAGCCTTCCAAGCTGTAGGTTGCGGGTTCGAGTCCCGTTTCCCGTTCCATACAACATGATTGTTGTATTGGGCATAATATAGGCTGGCGTAGCTCAGTTGGCAGAGCAGCTGATTTGTAATCAGCAGGTCATCGGTTCAAGTCCGATCGCCAGCTCCAAAGTTAAGCCCACGTAGCTCAGCTGGCAGAGCACTTCCTTGGTAAGGGAGAGGTCACCGGTTCAAATCCGGTCGCGGGCTCCATTTAGAACGGCATTTTGCCTAAAATTAATTAAATCGCAGGTCAGTATGGCAAAAAATAGAGTAACTACTCATTTGGCATGTGAAACATGTAGGGAACGTAATTATTCCCAAGCAGTGAATAAAAAGAGAGCTGTAGGTTCTTTGAAGTTGAATAAGTATTGCCCTCGTTGCCGTACGCACAACTTACACAAAGAAACTAAGTAATACGGGTCAGTAGCTCTAACGGCAGAGCAGCAGACTCCAAATCTGATGGTTGTGGGTTCGAATCCCTCCTGGCCCGCCAGGACTGCCTTTGTGGAAATAATATTTCAATATTTAAAAGATTGCGAGTAATGCGATGCAAAGTGTTAAGCAGTTTCTTGGTGAAGTTAAAGTTGAGTTGTCACGGGTTGAGTGGGCAAGTAAAAAAGAATGGCTTGGCGCTACAATAATAACTTTTATTTTTGTAGTAGCAGCGGCTATTTTTTTTGGAGTCGTTGATAGAGTTTTCTCAATAGTTATCAGAAAAATCTTCAGTTTTTTTGCTTAAATAATTTCTGCTAAACGGTAAGGTGTCATACATGAAACGGTGGTACGTCGTACAGGTATACGCTGGATACGAAAACAACATAAAAAAGGATTTGCAAAAACGCATAGAAGAGCATGGATTGCAAGATAATTTTGGGGAAATCCTTATTCCTTTGGCCAAAATGAAACAATTTTTTGATGCAGCCGGAGAAGAAGAGGATCAACAACTTTTTCCTGGATATATGCTTATTCAGATGCAACCAGTCCAAGAATCAATACGTCTCGTGATGACCACTTCAAGAATTTTCCGCTTTCTGGGCGGAAGAGAGCCAATGCCAATTTCTCAAAAAGAA
>CAXNJL010000059.1:0-4036 GCA_964202625.1 Candidatus Babeliales bacterium
ATAACCGTGTTATTTTTTTGATAAATGCGCAAGTGCTTTTCTTAATAAAAAATCAAAGCTTTCTTTGTCAAAAAAATCTTGTTTTTTAAGAAATTCAAGAGCCATAACAATTTCTTGTCGCGCATAGCCAAGAGAGGTTAGAACATCGTCTATTTTTTTTATATGAGCCATAGCAGGAGATGCTTGAGCAAGAATATCATATTCTTCTATGTCGGCAACTTTATCTTTAAGAGACAGAATTATTTGCTCTGCTTTTTTTTTGCCTATGCCACTTATAGAGCTCAAAGCAGCTATATCAGATTTTTCTATTGCTAAAACAAACTGCCCCAATCCCATCTGATCAACAACACTTAAGCCTATTTTGGGGCCGCATCCAGAACAACTTATTACAAGATTAAATAATGTTTTTTCTGATTCTTGTAAAAAACCAAATAGCTGGGGGCCATTGTCTTGGTTCCAATAAAATTGGATGGATAAAGATATTTGAGTATGCAAAACAAAATGTCTTGTAGAAGCAACGACTACTTCAAAACCTATGGAATCCAGATTAAGAATTATAGAATGATCTTTTATACTGATTACTGTGCCTGTTAGATGCGCTATCATAACATACTCCATATTTTAAAATCAAATACTTGCTATTAAAAAACAGCATAGCTTACACTGCAAATATCTCTTGTTTTTTTACTAAATTATCACTCTTATCACTATAGGATACGTATGAAAAAAATTATATTCTACACAGCTCTTATTCTACAGAACTGTCTTGTATATGCAAATAACAGCACAAGTCACACTTTTTTTACCGTAAGGCCACAATGGCGCTCGGACTCGCCAGAAAAAATAGCCTTTTTTCATAATAATCTTTTTTTAGAAAACCATACGCTCTTTCAAGCTTCTGTCTTTGGCGGAAAATCAACCAATTCATCAGCGCTTGCCAAATATTTTTTGCCCTTTAATGCGTGCAAACTACGCGTAGCAGAAGTTAATTTTACTATTGATGGAAAAGCTACACTCACTCCAGAACAAAAAAACGAAAATCTTATAGCAGAAAATATTAACATACTTACCAACAATGGCGACTTTTATAGTATTGTTTCTTTTGCACCACAACAAACCGTATTTGGCATTGGTCTTGATTTTAAGCAACGCTTAGGCAAAAGATGGTGGTTAGAACTTTCTGCCCCTATTGAGCGCATACATAATACCATGGGTATGAAAGAGCAAATTATAAATGATGGCGGTGGCGTTAAAATAGATTCTAATACAAATACTATAGCAATTGGCCTTGATAATAGTCCGGTAGTAGCAAACGCAACAGAGGCTTTTAAACAAAAAAGTTGGTATTTTGGAAAAATAGTTGATCAGGATGCAAAATGGGGCCTAGCTGATATTGAAGCAAAAATAGGCTTACTTTTTTTGAATACAGAAAACTATAGATTTAATGGATATGCGGGAATACTTATCCCAACAGGAAATAAACCTGAAGGCAGGTATGTTTTTGAACAGATAATTGGAAACAATAAACACTTTGGGTTTATGTTTGGGGACAATATTGGTCTTTCTTACACCACAAAACATAATTTCAATCTTTCTTTAGAGCTTGACGGCAACTGTACCTACTTATTTAAAAACACCCAAGTTCGTTCATTTGACCCCGTAGATAAATCTTTTGGCCGATATCTCTCTCTTTATAGTTCTCGCGAGCAAGCAGCTGTTGCATCTGAAGGTCTTAATAATAGTGGCAACTCCGGTATTAACTTTTTTACTGGCTGTGTAACCGTTAAACCTCGTGGATCAGTAAATCTTAACACTGCGTTTTGTGTAGAAAAATCTGGTTATGCAACAGAATTTGGTTTTAATATCTACGCACGACAAGGAGAAAAAGTATCTCTAGCAAGCAAGTTTCCTTCTGAGCTTGCCATAAAAGAGCTTTTTGGTAATGGAGCAACAAATCCAACACGTGGGATTAATACTATTGTGCGCAATGAAGATGGAGCCTACCCTGAAGGCTATAAACCACTTACCTGCCAAGATATAAATATGGATTCCGCAGCGCACCCTGCGCTTATTTCTAACACTGTTTATGCATCTTTAGGATATAAGGGTGATCATGCTTTCTTAAATACAGGGGGCTCGTATGAGCATGATGTGCTTAATACATCGCTTAATCGCTGGTTAGTCTGGACAAAAATTGGTTTAACCTTTTAATAAAACATAGAAAGATTATTATGAACACTTTTTTTTTACTTCTTGCCGCAACTACTTTCTTACAGGTCCAGGCCGGCCCTACTGAACTTTTTGAAAATTTTTTAAAAACGAATCCATCAGCAGATAATTTAGCAAAAGAACTTGATACCATTAAAAATGTTTCGGTAAAATCTGTTGCATTAAAAAAACTCAAGCAAAATATGGGGCTAACATAAAAGGCGAACTAGAAATTGTTGTAAAAGCACCATCAGGGCAAGCTGTGTGGGCATTAAACAATTATCGCTCCGTAAAACAAGCACCCATAATTATCAGAGAAACAAAAACAGAAATTGTAAAAGATACAGCAGAATCAGATAGATTAAAAGCTGAAAATGCTCGTCTTGCAGCCCAACTTGCAGCAGCGCATGGCAAACATGATGATCTTCAAAAAGAACTTGAACAAGCTCGCTCTCAACAAAATAGCCCTGTGGCTTCTCGACGCCCATCAGATGCAAATATATCTATGGCTCCTGCTGCTCCTGGACTTATGAAATTAGGCAGTGGTCCTGCTGCGCCCCAAGCACCTGGCATTCTTGCTGCACCTCAAGCTCCTGCAGCTCCTGGTATTCCTGCAGCTCCTGGGCTTATGCAATTAGGCGGCAAAAATGCAGCTCCTGCTTTACCCGGTGGACTTCTTATGCAATTAGGCGGCAAAAAGAAGCAAGAAAATGAAAATGCTCCAGAAGAACAAAAAATAGTTGATAAACCAAATCTTACAGCAGAAGAAAAAGCAGCTTCTGATCAAGAAGTGCTTGCGGCACTGATTTCTTTGGCTGAAACTGAAGGCTCTTACGCTAAAACAAACAGCTTTGAAGACAAAATATACAGCGCATTTTTAGCGCTAGATAAAAGTAAAAAGTTTAACCATAGACTAGCATTAGAAGAAGTAAAAACAGCATTAAAAAATATCTTTGAGCGTAACAAACCGACAACGCATGCTGATTTTAAACAGTATTATACAGAAAAAACAGTGAAATTATCTATTGGTGGTGCAGGCGAAATAGAAATAGCTGTTTTTGATGCCCCTACACAAAAATATCTTGATTTTTCACACAGCCTAAAAATAGCAGTTACAGATCTTTTTTTTGATAAAAACTTGATAGAAAAGCTCGACAAAAAAGAACTAGAATTATTGAGCATAAATTATCTTGCAGGACAAAGAGAAAATAAAGAAATACCAAAAGATAATGCTAAATCAGCAAACAGAAACGATGCTCAAAAAAATTCTGATAGAGCTCTCATGGCAACAATTATAGATGGAGTAAAAGCAGTTGCTATAGAAAATAAAGACAATAAAAACAGAATCACACTTTCTGAGCAAGAACAAAAAGAACAAAGCGCAAAACTGAGAATTGCTCTTGATTGGATACGTATAAATCCAGCCTTTATGGGCTTTAAAAATATGCTGCCAAATACAAAAGAAGTTCAGATTCAGAAAAATATACCGGGAGCGCTTCCAGAAATTCCACTCTTAAAACTTATCTATCAAGACAAAATTTCTGCAGATAGTATAAAAAAAGAACTCCTTAATCACATATGTCTCGATCAAACTGGATTAGAGACATTTTTAAATCACATAGACCAAAATTCTCCACAAAAAGTATTAACAAAAATGGCTCTTTTGCTTTCTAAAAAAGAAGAAATAAAAGAAGCAAAAAAACAAGCAGATACTATTTCTGACGGCGCAAAAAAGCTTATTGAAATACTGGTTCAAATACGTAAAGAGTGCAAAGAAGATCCAAGCAAAAAATTTGAAACTGTATTGCTACAAAAAATAGAAGAAAAC
>CAXNJL010000060.1:0-4021 GCA_964202625.1 Candidatus Babeliales bacterium
TACTATTATAGAGCAACTTGCTTGTGTTTCAGGCTGTTTTAAAGTATAAAAAGCGCATAAAAAAGATCCGGGAACCATATTATATGATTCCCGGATCTTTAAATAAATCTAAAAGCAGTTTAATTATGCTTTTTTATATGTATTCATAATGTTTAAAATAGCTTTAGCTTGCATCAATTCAGCTATTTCAAAAGCAGTTTTGCCCTTAAGCTTTATAGTAAAACAATCAGCTTTATTCTTTAATAAAAGTTTTATTATTTCTAAAGTAGCATTATGGAATTCATATGCTTGTTTTTTAACTTCTTCTCGTGGATTAAATATTTTTTGCTTAGCAAGGCTTATGCTTCCTTTAGCTTGTAATATTTCTGGAAGATAACCAGTTGCTAATTCTGCATACCCTATAAGAAGAATATGAAGAGGAGTTGCCCCATCACAAAGTGCATTGACAGAAGCACCTTGATCTATAAGAAATTTCATTATTTTTATATCAGAGGTACAAGCCCTATGTAAAACAGTAAGACCTCTTTGTCCACAATAATCATAATCACACTCATCTTTTATCGATGCCCCAGCTTTAAGAGCTTCTTTTATCTGTAAAAGATTACTCGATTCTACTCCTTTAAACAAAAGAGCTGTTGCTTCTGTTCTGCTCATAGCTTGCGCAGAGAAAGATCCAAATAAAATTAAACCAACTAAAGACATTTTGAGTCTGTGTAACATAATAATTCCTTCGATGTTAAATAAAATAAATTACTCTCTCAGTTTACCCTATTGCCAGCTACAAGCAACAGGGTACGGATCTCGCGATTTAAAGATGCTTTTTGATACAAGAAAAGCGCAAAATGCTGAATTGATCAAAAAAACAGTTAAGTTTGTAACGGGGTATAATGCTATCAGCAGTTATGAATATTATATCTTCTACCAGACTTTGCGCGATTAATAACCTATCAAAGGGGTCTTTATGCAGGAGCGGTAGC
Source organism: Candidatus Babeliales bacterium (assembly GCA_964202625.1). Classification (GTDB taxonomy): domain Bacteria; phylum Babelota; class Babeliae; order Babelales; family Babelaceae; genus CAXNJL01. Next base: position 978 of record CAXNJL010000060.1, read on the forward strand.
TCTTCTAAATAAAGAACATGATCTATTGTTATAGGGAGAATATCAAAATCATTCAATAGTAACATTTCTTTTAAGTTATCAGGAGCCTCAAGTTTTTGTATGGCATAATATCAAAATCTTTTTGAATTTTTACTTTGCCAGCCCAATCCCCAGGGCAACGTTTTTTTGTAGCAATACTTATAGCGACCAATTGAGCAACTGGATAACCAGCTTTACATATGACAATCTTTTCTCCCTGGGCAGCAAGATTTATTAATTGAGAGAGTTTTGTTTTTGCTTCATGCACATTAACTTTTTTCATTATTTCCTTTCCGGTTATAATAAGCTTAGCTAAACTTAGCTAAGTACGCCAATATCAGAAAATAGAAAAAATAACGTTTGGAAAAAAAATCCAAATTATGGTACCATATAATGAATCGTTATTTTTGATTATTAGAAAGGTTTACATGAATCAAAAGCAACGGAAAATTTTAAAATCTATTTTTAAAAATCCCATTATGGCGACCATAAGATGGGACGACATAGAAAATCTTTTCATCTATCTAGGAGCTGATATAAGCGAAGGTAGAGGATCTCGGGTTAGAATAGAACTTAATGATGAAGAAGCTGTTTTTCATAGGCCACACCCACACTCAGAAACTGATCGTGGAGCAGTAAAATCAGTACGAAGATTTCTAGAAAATGCAGGAGTACACTATGATGAAGTATAAAGGTTATTTGGGAAAAGTTGTTTACGATGATCTTGCTAAAATATTCCATGGAGATGTTATAGGCTTAAGAGCCGTGATCACCTTTCAAGGAAAAACTGTTGATGAAATAGAGCAAGCTTTTAAAGATTCAATTGATACCTATATTGATTGGTGCAAAGAACGTAATGTTCTAGCAGAAAAATCATTTTCAGGAAATCTTCACATTAGACTTTCCCCCAAGGATCATGAAAAACTTACTAAAGAAGCCGCCGCTCGAGATATGAGTCTCAACGCATTTATTATTGAAAAATTAACAGATAAAGCATAAATAATTTACCTACTGTTTCATCTTGCAGGGTTCTTTTTTGATTACTTTTTATATTCCAACAGTACTCACTCTCTTGCGTATACTAATTACCCCCTGCTTAGCATGGGATATTATTATGCTCCATAAAAAACGAGCCTTGCTTTTATTTATTATCGCTGCGCTTACAGATTTTTTTGATGGCTATTTAGCCAGATTGTGGAACGTAGAAACAAAATTAGGCGCGCTTTTAGATCCACTTGCAGATAAAATACTTATACTTTCTTGCTATGCAGCTCTTTATCTTAATCAAACCACAAGTATGTATATTCCTAGCTGGTTTATTATAAGCATAGCACTAAAAGAGCTCGCACTTATTATAGGGACACTTTACGGTATATCTATTGGTAAAGCCATTCCTATTAAACCTACTCTCTTAGGTAAAGCAGCTATGGTGTTACAGGTTTGTTTTATAATATATATATGTATCTTTAATTTTTGGTATCCAGGATCTCTTTTGCCATTTTTTTCTTTATGGCTTTATGGTATCATAGGAATAACAGTCGTCTCTTTTTTCCACTATCTTTATCTTAATTATCAAAAGATTATCTTATGAAATACAGCAAAACTCTCTTGATTCTTTCTATTTCTACGCTGTGCTTAGCTCTTTTTGCAGAAGAAAACTTTATTATAGAACAAAAAATAGTGCTGGATTCTAAAAAATCATCAAGACAACTCAAAGAAAAAATAGCAAAAGAAGCAGCAGCGCTCATACCGGAACTTGCTGAGACTATAAAAAAATGTGCTGACATGCAAAAAGCATTATGCAAAGAATTAGAACTACTTCTAGAAAATTCTAAAAAAGCAGATGTAACTGATCTAGAAAAAGAACTTGATCAGCTTATTTCTGTTAAACAGTATATTAAAAAAATGCCCCCATTAACTCTATAAGAAAGGAAAGCCGTGGCAAATTATAATAAAGTGGTAATTATTGGCAACTTGACCAGAGAACCTGATTACAAACAATTAGGAAGCGGACAAGCTGTTTGCAAACTTACTATTGCCAACAATAGAAGTTATAAAAACAAACAAACAGGTGCTACTGTTTCTGAAGTTTGTTTTATTGATGTTGATGTCTGGGGTCCACAAGCTGACCACTGCCGCCAATACTTACAAAAAGGTCGTCCGGTACTTATCGACGGAAGATTAAAGCAAGAAAATTGGACCGATGCTGAAGGTAAGGCACGTAGCAGACACGGTATAGTTGCTGAACGCGTTGTATTCCTTGGCACAGCTAATGCTTCTGAAAATGCTGCATCTGAAGGCTTTTCTGGACAAGAAGAATTTTCTGCTCCTAAAAAAGCAGCTTCTTCTATCTCTGGAGAAATGAGCTTTAAAGATGAATCTCCTTTTGAAGATGATCTTCCTTTTTAAGATCAATTCATATCATATAAAAGAGCTAGAACTTGTTAATAATCAATTCTAGCTCTTTTTTGTTTGTTTTGTATTTTTTAAAAATTCAGAGTAATATACGTGTAAAAAAGGTATATTCTTATGATAAAAAAAATCTTATTTTTAACTTCTCTTTTATCTACTGCACAAAAAATAAACAGTGCTATTTCTTGGAAACCAAGCCTCTACCAAGAAGCATCGGCCGGCAATTATACAACAGTAAAAAAAATGCTAGAAAATAAAGCCGATATTCATCAATCGGACCGTTACTCTGGCGATACCCCCCTTATGGCTGCATGCGCATGCAAAATAATAGATCTTCAAGGCGAAAATTCTGATATTAATAAAACAGTACAAGTATTACTTGATTACAAGTCAGATCCAACCTTAAAAACTCCATCTGAATCAACAGTTCTTCACCTAGCACTTACCTATGGACGCCATCATACTGCCTGTAAAGCTTTATTAGATGCAAAAGCAGATGTATCTTATGAAGACTTTTTTGGGCAAACTCCTCTCATGGCAGCAGTAGATGACCAAGCATGTAAATATTTACAGAATCACGTTTTTTCTCCCTACAAGCATACCATACCACTTCT
>CAXNJL010000061.1:0-3985 GCA_964202625.1 Candidatus Babeliales bacterium
ACAAAATATGCTCTTGCTGTTTCGGAAAAATATCGCCAAGAACTTTCTTTTATGCCTATAACAAGAGAAGAAAGCAGTTCTATACCTGTAGCAAATAAATTGTTAGCTGCTTACGGATTACCTAATACTATTACAGAACTAGCAGAACAAATATATAGCACACACAATAGTTTGCGCTCAAGCAAAATTAAGCTTCAAGAAAAAACAGCCGTGTGGCAACACGATCATAAAAAATATGCTAAAAAACAAGAAGCGGAAAATTATCTTGCAACCATAGATAACTCTATTTCTTATATGAGTAATCTTGATAGCTGTTTTGGTCCAAATAAAGCAAATCTTATTTTATATAAACAAAAAGAAGCTCTTACTTTAAAAAACTCAGCTTTTTTAAACATGCTCTCCAGTCATAGTTTCTCTTATACTTTTGGCACTCAAGCACAAGCTCATGTTAAAAAATATAGTCATAATAAAGATTGGGTTTATCTAGCTTGTGCAGAGTTAATAGAGCAAGATTACAAAACGTTATCTAGTAATTTACAAGCTTATAATTTAACCTACTCTTGGCAAGCCTACCAAGAAGCTTCTTCTCTTAAAAATTCTTTACATACAGTTCACAACATGATACTTGGTTCAAAAGAATATCAAGATCAACGTGCAGCTAAAGAGCTTTGTGACTACCAAAAGAGACAAGCCGAAGCGGCAGAAAGAGCTGCTCGTGCTACTGAACAACAAGCTCGCATAGCTCGTGAGCAATTACATGCTACACAAGAACAAAACCGTTTAAAACAAGAAGCTAACAACAAATTAAGCTCTCTTTTGTACCAACTTAACATGCGCAAAACAGAGTATAAGCTTAGCTATTATCCGGTAACTATACAGCAGCTTATAAATACTATTACCGATGAGATTGCTCGTGATTGTAATCAAGCAGAAATTACTAGGTTAGAAAGAGAACTTAATAGAGCTCTTGATCAACGAGATATCTGGCGTTAAAAAGCAAGAAAGAATAAGTATGTTTATTATAAATATGTTCATGTTAGCGTCTTTAACTTCCTTTTATATAGAAGCTGCTTCTCTTGGCGAGCAGAGCGCTAATAGAAAACTTCTTATTCATAATGCACGATGGGGAGCTCTAGGGAGAGTAAAAGAATTACTTAAAAACAAAGCATCTATTGATTGTCAAGATTATGATAAGAAAACAGCTCTGATGTACGCTGCAGGCAACAATCATATTGAGGTTTTACAATTTTTATTGCAGAGGCAAGCTGATCCCCTTATTCAAGATAATAATCTTAACATAGCATTCGATTATGCGCTGAATAATAAGAATCTTTTTGCTGCTGATATTCTTCGAGCTCATAATCTTCGATCTTTTTCCTAAATACATTAGTCATAATAACAGTACGTTCTTGAGCTTCGTTTAAAGTACCGGTATACTTGATAGTATTGAGACTATTTCTTTTTACGCATCTAATTCAATAATTTAATTTTTTATGGCACAACATTTCACCCACTTACATCTGCATTCTGATTATTCACTTCTTGATGGTGCTATTACCGTTGATAAGCTCATAGCGTTTGGTAAAGAAAATAAGCTCAAAGCTCTTGCCATAACCGATCATGGGAATATATTTGCTGGCGTAAAATTCTTTCAACAAGCAAAAAAGGCTGGTATTAAGCCCATTCTAGGAATGGAAGCTTATTTTACCGAAGATATAAGAATTAAAAATGTTGAAAATAAATATTATCATCTGATTATATTAGTTCAAAATAGCACTGGTTATAAAAATCTGTGTAAATTAATATCACACGCCTATCAAGATGGTTTTTATTTTAAACCACGTATCGATTACGAACTTTTAGAAAAGTATAACGAAGGACTTATTGTTACTTCAGCTTGTTTGGGTGGCCATATTCCACAATTACTCATGAAAAATCAACATGAGCTAGCAGATGAACGAGTTGATTGGTTTTTACGTGTTTTTGGTCCAGAACGATTTTATTTAGAAGTACAACCAGAAGATCAAAAAGAACAGAAAATATTAAACGATCATATTTTTGCATTAAGCAAACGCAAGAACATTCAGTTGGTTGCAACGGGTGATTGCCATTATGTTCATGCTGATGATAGAGAAGCTCATGAAGTTATGCTTTCTATCCAAACACACCATAAAATTACTGATCCTAACAGATTTTCTTTTGGTGATTGCCGCGTGCATATGCGTACGCAAGATGAAATGCTTGCGATATTCCATGAACATCCTGATGCTGTTTGGAATACGGGCAAAATATCTGACATGTGCCAATTTGATTATGAAACAGACAAACTTTTCTTCCCTTATTTTGCTATTCCCGAAGGCTACACAGAAGCAACTTATTTTGAAACATTGTGCAAAGAAGGCCTAAAAAAATTAATAGATTCTGGTAGAACAGATCAAACAAATACGCAAACCTATCATGATCGGCTTGAAAGAGAAATAAAACTGATAACCAGCATGGGCTTTATCGGTTATTTTTTGGTAGTGAGTGATTTTATTGTATGGGCAAAAGAACATGATATACCAGTCGGACCCGGTCGTGGTTCTGCTGCTGGATCATTAGTTGCCTGGGCACTACAAATTACTGATATAGATCCTATTCAATACAATTTACTTTTTGAGCGTTTTTTAAACCCAGAACGTATCAGTATGCCTGATATAGATATCGATTTCTGTATTCAAGGACGCGATAAAGTTATTCAATATGTACGTGATAAGTATGGCGCTGATAAAGTGTGTCAAATTATTACGTTTGGTACCATGATGGCAAAAGGGGTGATCAAAGACGTTGCGCGCGCACTTGGAATTCCATTTGATGATGCAAATATGATTACTGACTTAATTCCTGATCAGCTTAAAATTACTCTTAAAGAAGCATTAGAGCTTGAACCGCGACTTAAAAGTCTTGTTGCAGAAAATCAAAACGTAGCAAAACTTTTTTCTATAGCCACTAAATTAGAGGGGTTAACGCGCCATGCTTCAAAACATGCTGCGGGAATAGTTATATCTCCTGAGCCCATAGACGAAGTTCTTCCTGTTTATATTCCAGCAAAATCTACTGATTTAGTAACACAATATGCCATGACAGAGCTAGAAAGTTTAGGCTTTTTAAAAATAGATTTTCTTGGCCTTAAAAACTTAACGCTTATTAAACAAGTTACTGATTTAATTTATAAAAATCATACTATAGCAATAGATATAAGTCGTATACCACTTGATAATAGCCTTACCTATGTGTTGCTTTCTAAGGGGCAAACTTCAGGTGTCTTTCAGCTTGAATCTGACGGCCTAAAAGATGTTCTTAAACGATTAAAACCAGAAAAATTTGAAGATATTATTGCGGTAAACGCACTTTATAGACCTGGTCCACTTGGTTCTGGTATGGTAGAAGATTTTATAGAAAGAAAGCATGGCAGATCTGCTATTACCTATATTTTTCCTGAGCTAGAAGAAATACTCAAAGAAACGTATGGCGTTATTGTGTATCAAGAACAGGTGATAAAAATTGCTTCTACTATTGGTGGGTATTCGTTAGGTGAAGCTGATATTTTGCGTCGTGCGATGGGGAAGAAAAAAGCAGAAGTTATGATAGAGCAACGTTCTATCTTTTTAGAGAAATCAAGTAAACAAAATTTTAATAGCATAAAAGCTGGTGAATTATTTGATCTTATTGTTTATTTTGCCGGCTACGGATTTAACAAGTCTCATTCTGCAGCTTATGCACTTATCGCGTATCAAACAGCCTATCTTAAAGCTAATTTTCCTGCTGAATTTATGGCCTGCTTAATATCTCTGGAAGCTGGCGTTCCTGAACATATGGCTGAATATATCCAAGAAGCAAAAAGCATGAAGCTTCAAGTTTTGCAACCAGATATTAACACCTCTGACAGCAATTTTAGTGTAGTAGATGGCGGTATCAGGTTTGGCCTGAACGGCATAAAAAACTT
>CAXNJL010000062.1:0-3981 GCA_964202625.1 Candidatus Babeliales bacterium
AGCTGCTTGAGCCGCTCTTTCTAAGGCAATTTCATAAACCATTTTTAAATCGCCTACAACAAAACAATAATGTTCTTTGTCTGCCACAGGAGCTTGCGTATTGTTTCCTAAGAACCAAAGGCCATATTCTGCCATATCGTGCGTATTGAGATATTTGCTTACTTCGTCTCTTGTTGGTTTGTCAGCATTCCAATCATGTTGACCATGAACAACTTCGCCAGCTTTAATTAATTTGCGTGCATAAGCTATTGCTTCGTCGTTAAGCCTGATAGACATAATCTGTCCTCCTAAAAAAAGTTAAAAATATAGTATAAACAATATATCGATAGTCTACTCATACTTATTATGAAAGAGACAAGAGTTTTTCCGATATTGAGATATTTGCCAAGTTCTATATACTAAAAATACATCTTAATCACATTGTTTTTATAGTTTTTACATTCAATAAGGGGATATCATATGTTTGATACTATTCGTCCTTTGTATGACCGAGTTTTACTCAAGCGCATTGAGCAAGAAGAAACTACTCCGTCTGGCCTTTTTATCCCTGATGCAGCAAAAGAAAAAGCTCAAATAGGGCTTGTTATGGCTATTGGCGCAGGAAAAGTTACTCCTGAGGGTAAAGTTCTCCCTCTTACGGTTAAAGTCGGCGACACAGTATTTTTTGGAAAATATTCTGGCATAGATGCTGGCAAAGACCATATTGTGCTTAAAGAAGATGAAATTCTTGGCATAGTTATACAATAAAATAGATAGATATAAAATATATAGGTTACACATATGGCTGGAAAAATAATTTTATTTGGCGTTGAAGCTCGTCAAAAAATTGCTCAAGGTATTGATATTTTAGCAAACACCGTTAAAGTAACACTTGGGCCCAAAGGGCGCAATGTAGCATTTGTAAAAGCTTTTGGTTCTCCGATTATTACTAAAGATGGCGTAAGCGTAGCTAAAGAAATAGAATTGAGTGATCCTTTTGAAAATATGGGCGCTCAAATGGTGCGTGAAGTTGCAAGCAAAACAGCAGATGTTGCTGGTGACGGCACAACAACCGCTACTGTTTTAGCTCAAGCTATTTTCCGTGAAGGCAATAAATATGTCACCGCTGGTGCTAACCCCATGGAGCTAAAGCGTGGTATAGATAAAGCTGTAGCTGTAGCTATCGCTGATATTAAAGCACGATCAAAAAAAGTAGAAAATAAAAAAGAAATAGAACAGGTAGCAACTATTTCTGGTAATTCTGATACGTTAATCGGTAAACAAATAGCAGAAGCTATGGAGCGCGTTGGTAGAGACGGCGTGATTACCGTAGAAGAAGCAAAAAGCATGGAAAATGAGCTTGATGTCGTTGAAGGCATGGAGTTTGATCGCGGATATCTTTCACCTTATTTTGTAACAGATACAGAAAAGATGGAAGCAGTAATTACTGATCCAGTTATTTTGATTTTTGAAAAAAAAATCTCTACCATGAAAACGTTACTTCCTATTTTAGAGCAAATTGCTAAAGGTGGTAGATCGCTTTTAATTATTGCAGAAGATATAGAAGGCGAAGCTCTTACTACGTTAGTGGTTAATAAAATCCGTGGAACATTACATGTTGTTGCAGTAAAAGCGCCCGGCTTTGGTGATCGCCGTAAAGCAATGTTAGAAGATATTGCTATCTTAACTGATGGAAAATTAATTTCAGAAGATATCGGTCTCAAGTTAGAAAACGTAACTCTTGCAGAACTTGGTAAAGCTAAAAAAGTAATCGTTACCAAAGATAGCTGTACTATTATTGAAGGCGTAGGAACTGAACAAGCTCTTAATAATCGTGTTTTACAGATTAAATCACAGATCGAAAGCACTACATCAGATTACGATCGTGAGAAATTGCAAGAGCGCTTAGCTAAGCTTTCTGGTGGAGTTGCTGTAATTAAAGTTGGTGCAGCTACCGAAACAGAAATGAAAGAGAAAAAAGATCGCATAGAAGATGCTTTGCATGCAACTCGTGCTGCTGTAGAAGAAGGAATTGTTGCTGGTGGCGGCGTTGCTCTTTTGCGTGCACAAGGGGCGGTTAACGCACTCAAACTTCAAGGCGATGAGCAACTAGGCGTACAAATAGTAGCAAGAGCTTTAGAAGAGCCGATGCGTATTATTGTCTCTAATGCTGGCTATGAAGCTTCTGTAATTCTCTCTCGCGTGCGCGGGGAAACGGGAAATCTTGGTTTTGATGCTAAAGTTGGTGAATTTGTTGATATGATTACTGCAGGTATTATTGATCCAGCAAAAGTGGTGCGTACCGCGCTGCAAAATGCTGCGTCTATTGCAGGGCTTATTTTAACAACCGAAGCTGCAATTGTAGAAAAACCAGCAGAGAAAAAAGAATCATCTGATCATGGGCATTCAGGAATGGGTGGCATGCCAGGCATGTGTTAAGATATAATTTTCTTATAAAATAAGAGAGCGGCGTGGGATACTAATCTCACGCCGCTCTCTTGCCTAGATAAAAAAATAACCAATTACGTTGGACTATTTGAGTTCTGTTTTTACTTGACCAGAACACATATGCAAACATCCGAATTTTTTAGTTGCATAAAATGCAACAACGGTTACTACTGCGCACGCAAACATCATCCAAGGTACGCCGTAATAAAGAGCTTCTATCGGCCAGTTAGCTATAAGGGCAAAGCTGAGTATTTGGTGTGAGCCGGAAACAATAAGTCCGTATATTGCTCCTGAAATAAACGCCGATTGGTAGTCGCCTTTGGTGCATGGTAATGCGTACCAGATCATACCTACAATAACTAAAACCCATGCTAATAAAATTAGTAGATGGGGATTTGAAAATATTTTGAAATATGTACCAAGTTCAACATCTGAGGCATTGAGAACACCAGCAAATTTTTCTAAGTAAAAATCTTTCATAAGAACGCTAAACCAAGCAACATTTAATGCTACATAAGCGATATATGATACTACAAATACTTGAATTACATGCCAATTAAGACGATGAAACATGAATGCTCCTTTTTTTAGTGTATGGGTTACCTATTTTTATAATACTGTGAACAGTTTTAATATAACGTGAACCGCTTTGTCAAGACACGAAATTAAATCAATATTTGAGTTTTGGCATTATCATAGAGGTCTTCATACAAGCGATTAAATATATAAGCGCCCAGACGTAAACCAGAAATTACTTTATCTCTTTGCTCAGGATTATCCATAAAGGGTTCAACTATTTTGAAAAACTCTTCCGCATGTTGTTTATCGATATCTGCATGAAGATTATAATGAACTAAATCTTGTTGTTTTACCCATTCACGACCAATAACCTGTTTTCCAATTAAAGCTGAAATATCGGCAAATGCGTATTCGATAATACCATTACATGCAATTGCAATAATTGGATCTTCATGCGCAGATGCTCCCATAAGCGTGTAATTAAACATAGTAATTGTTGGACAGGGGATAAGCTTTTGCATATGTTCTGCTGAAATATCTATCGTACTTAAAAATTTCTTAAATGTATTTGCATGGTAAGATCCAATAGAAAAATCGCCATGCTCTTCAACAATATTATGAAGAATATCTATTCTATCCTTATGTAATGGCAATCTTGATATAACTGCAGCCATAGGTCGAGAAAAATAATCTACCGCAAAAAAGAATTGAGCCTGAACGTGCTTGAATAAATCTTTATTCATCGTGGGTAAATCTTTAAAAAACGATCCATTAATCACCGGCATTTCTTTTAAAATTTCATCAGCTAAATATTTTACTTGAGGCGCAGATGATTCCTTATGCTTAACCCCAATAAAAAAATTCCTATAGAAAAAGCTTCGGTCATTATATAACAACTCTTGCGATGTCTTTAGATCCCATTCAAAATCTTTGCCAAGTTTAATGATATCAACATTGGAGTTTAATTGACGGATAACCACAACACCACCGGGTTTTAATGCACGATGCGCCAATTGTAATGTTTTTTCTACTTCT
>CAXNJL010000063.1:0-3952 GCA_964202625.1 Candidatus Babeliales bacterium
CATATACCTTTTATTTTTGCTCTGGATGGCGGTCCAGAATCAACTCAAAAAGAGCATATCTCTCTTATTAAAAAATCAAAACTTCAGCACACAATTATAGTAGTTCGCGATCGCAATTACGGCTGCCCCAAAAACCATATAGACGCTTATCGATTTGTATTTGATTGGTGTAAGTATAAAAAAATGATCATGCTACAAGAAGATATCGTAGTAACCCCTACGTATATTACACTTATGCTTAATCTTCATGACTGGGCAACAAAAAAATATACCAATATTGGCGCGGTCCACGGATATTCTTATTGCTTTTTATCTCCAGAAGAAAAAAAAGAGCACACTGCTATCGTTGTAGAAGATAGTGTGTTTTGGTTATTTAGAACATTCTGCATGAGTTCTCAAACCTGGAATATACTTAAGCCGATCATGTACACGTATGAGAATTTTATTGATCAAATTCCATGGACAAACGCCTATGCAAAAAAACGTTCCAAGCCAGGCTTATGGGAAGATTCTTATAAAATACGAGATTGGATACATAAGAGCTTACAGCACAAAACAACAAAAATTAATAAAAAAGAGACATTTTTAGACTCTGGATATCAAGCTCCTTTTTATAAAGAATTTTCTTCGCCACGTGTCTATATAAACGAAGATAACAGTATGGCATATGCTTTTTTTATGCATGATTTGGTAAAAATACATACTTTGGTTAATAGAGCTATAAGCATCGGCGAATATGGCCTGAGCGAAGAATCTTCTAAAGAATTTGCTCTGCTAGAAAATAAAATAAGTTTAGATGCTATCGATCAAGAGCATATTCTAAAAGATTTTATATATATAAAAAATAAAAAATATATCTATCCTGAGACCTGTCCTTTCATATCAAAAAATTCAAAAAAGCTCGATGCCTTTCTATCTGATATCTATACGTAAGAAAACTCAACACTTTTTTTTTAGCTATCACTTATGCTAAGATATTATATTCAATAGGTATTAACATAAGGGTTGTTTTATGGAAACTGTTTTATTCAGTATTCAAAATATAAAAAAAGAATATAATTCTGAAAACGGCATAAAAAAGGCATTAAAAGGTGTTTCTTTTTCTATTTATGAGGGTGAAACACTAGCACTTTTGGGTATAAATGGGGCGGGGAAAACGACTCTTTCTTCTATACTTGCGACACTGCATCCTGCAACATCAGGAGAAATTTTTTTCAAAGAAAAACTTCTTACAGAAAATCTTATGGAATATCGTAGAGAACTGGGGTTTTGTCCTCAAAAATCTAATTTAAATCCTTCTATAAGTTGCAAAGAAAATCTTATGTTTGCAGCACGATATTATGGAATTGCTGAGCATCTTATACAAGAAAAAGTTGCAGTAGTTATGGAAAAATTAAAACTAACTGCTTATGCAGATAAGTATACGTATGAACTTTCTGGCGGCTATAAGCAAAGATTTTTGATAGCCCGATCGTTATTACACGAGCCTAAAGTAATAATCTTAGATGAGCCTACCGTTGCGCTCGATCCGCATATCAGGCATCAATTATGGGATAGTATTAAAGAGTTAAAAGCTGCAGGAACAACTATTATTTTAACTACGCATTATCTTGATGAAGCAGAAGTATTAGCCGATCGTGTTTGTATTTTAGATCAAGGTCTTATTAAATTAATTGATAATCCAGAAAATCTTAAAAAAAGTTTTCAAAAAACAAATCTTGAAGGTGTTTTTCTTCAATTATTACAAGAAAATTAAAAACCAAAAAAGTAAAAATCTTAGGAGACTTTTATGAATCACAATCCCCCTCTTTATAGTTCTTTAAAACTTTTTTGGCTTTTACTCTACACCGATCTTATTATTTTTCGTAGAATATTTTTTGGTAAGCTTATAGATAATATTATTTATGTAGGAGCAACCGTATTGGTTACAGCCTATATTATGCCTCACTTGGGTATCCCACCAGAGTATAGTTTACTTATTGTTTCTGGTCTTATGGCAACAGCTGGTGAAATGGAAACATTTCCTAATGCAGTAAGCTTGGCTACTGATATACGTGGAAACCAGATTATTTCTTACGAGCTTACTTTGCCACTTCCATCCTGGCTGATTCCCTTAAAAATCATGTGTTATTTTGCGTTTACTTCTGCAACAATTGGTATTTGGGTGTTGCCGATTAGTAAACTGCTTATGGGGCACCAGTTAGATTTGCATAGCATAGCTTATGGAAAATTAGCTCTTATTTTTCTTTTAGCCAATATGTTTTGTGGCGCTTTTGCTTTATTTTTAGCAACAACTATTAAAAATATGGCCGGACTTTCTCATATTTGGGTGCGTTTTGTTTTTCCGCTCTGGTTTTTTGGTGGGTCACAATTTACGTGGAAAGCTCTTTACTCAGCTTCGCCATTTTTTGCGTATATAAATCTCCTTAATCCATACATGCATATGACAGAAGGAACACGAGCTGCAATGCTTGGACAAGCAGACTTTTTACCCTTTTGGTATTCAGCTTTAATCTTAGGATGCGCAACTCTTATCGTCGCTTTTTGGGGAGCCAAGAGGTTAAGGAATCAATTAGATTTTGTTTGCTAGGCTCTTTTATTAAAATGCTTTTTTATTGTATTACAGTATAAATACTTCTCTGCTTCTTCTCTTAAAAGCCTAGTCGTAGAAAGTAATCTTAGGGTTTTTCCCTTTAGCAACATACCTTTTTTGCTGAGATATTTTCAGTAATGAGAGAAAGAATCTTTTTAGCTGAACATTTTGTTTTCTAAGTGAACCATTTTTCTAAAGTACGTGGCCAGCAACCATAACCTTACCAGAAGCTGAAGGCTGTAAAAGATCGCTTTCTTTAATGTAAGCTAAGCCGTCCATTTCTGCCATACAGCCACGAGCTTTTTTCATGGCCAACTATGTAATAACGTTGATTATTGATTACAGTGACCGGTAGTACACGTGCGCAACTAAAATGATAATCTTTTAATCAACGAACTGCTGTTTGAGTAGTCATGCAGCTTATAAAAAGAATTACCCATAACAGTATACTTTTTTTATATAATTCATAAAGCACTTTCTCTTTTTTAATTATTTTTCTCTTAAAATTACGTATTTATTCTCTTTTTTTAGCTTTAGCTTCAATTAAAAGTTCAGCTACTGATCTGTTTCTTGCTTTTTTTAAAGCAAGATCGTTGTCAATGGCAGGATCGGCACCCAAAGATAAGAGCATGTATGTCAGCATAGAGCTTTGTCCAACCAGCAACGGTACTCCACATGCATCACGAGTATCTGGATTAACCTTATGCATTATAAATAAAGCATTTATGAACTTAAGATTTTCAATACCTTCATAGTTTTTTACTCTATCAATAATCTCAGCTTCTGGAGTTATTGACGCATAACCCTTTTTTTCTTCAAAATAACGTAAGCGGTTAAAAAATTCGCTATCTGGTTTACGTGATCTATCTATAGAACGATAACGATCTTTTCCTATTTTTTTTAATTGTATATCTGCAGCTTTTCTTTCTGCAACGCGACGATTATGAGCTTTTATAGAATAATCTTTTTCATTGCATACAGCTTTAACTGAAGCAGAAGATGCCGCGGCAGCAGTAAAGCTATACTCTGTTTGTAACACCAAGAACCCTACTAATAAAACTACTATTTTTTTATACATCATAATCAAACCTCTCATTATAAAATTAACATATATTTTCATAATAGCATTTATTTTATTGTAACTGCAAGATTTTTTATTGTTTTTTCAAAATATACCCTCTTTGGATTAAAATTATTAGCCTGAACGAAAGAACAGTAACAGTGAGAATTTAAAAGTACACTATTTTAAACTGTATGAAATCACAGATTGTAGACAACATTTGAAAAAAATCGCATATCTAGTATACTTTAAAGAAATAGTACTATAAAAATTTCTCCAAGTTTCTCTAAAGGATGTAG
>CAXNJL010000064.1:0-3883 GCA_964202625.1 Candidatus Babeliales bacterium
TATCTGTTAATGCTTTGCCTGTTATTGCTAGCGTTCCTCTTGCTGAGTGCCGCACATAATATTTAGGCGTCGAAATAATCTCTATTTTTTTGCCCAAAGAGGCCACAGGTTAGAACTCGCTTGAGTATAAGCCATAAGGCGTAGAAGAAATACGGCTCATGAGTTATTTTTTTGCGCGCGTATTGAGAGCAGCTAAGAAAGTAGCAACAGGTCCCACTGGGGCCAAGAAGCGGTCGTATACTCTTATATAAAAGCATAGATGCATAAAGAAAAGCAGATCTTAGGCGTTTTTGGATTGTATGCATGAGATTAAAAGCTGTTTGAGCTCTGAGAAAGTATAAGCCTGAGATTCTTTTTTTATAAAAATAATCCAAGAAAAGGCTGAAGTATAGAGATGTTCTTCGTAAAAAATCGCTTTGAGCCTGCGACGTATTAAGTTTCTTTGCGGAGCGTTACCAGCTTTTGCAGAAGTAACTACGAGGATTTTTCCAAAATCACCTGTTTTTGGAGCCACTTTAATGTCAAGCCCCGGGTAACGACATGCTCGTTTTGCTAATAATAATAGCTGAACAGCTTCTTTTTTTGAAAATCGAGAAATCTGCGAGACAAAAGGCCGGGGCATAAATAGGCTAAGAAGAGTAATTATGCATGAACTGCAAGACGTTTTCTTCCTGAAGCACGGCGACGATTAATGATCTTGCGACCATCATGAGTAGCCATACGAGCTAAAAAGCCGTGTTTTCTATTTCTTTTTTTTCTTTTAAGTATAAACGTAACTGACATGATTTTTTAACCTTACTTATAAGTACATATGTAGTTTATCAGTATATCCTAAAAACGTTTTTTTTCAAACTGCTTTGACTTAATTTAAAATGAAACAGATACTAGAGTTACTTACAGTAAGAGTAAAACAATCTTTTTATTTTGGATTATATAGTATGAAACACCTATGCAGCAGGCTGATCGCGCTCACTTCTTTTTTATCTATGGCTTCTTGGGCTGCTTTAAAGCCTCCGCTCTCTCCTAAAGTCGACCCACACATAGTAGCTTTTTTTGATGAGGCCTATAAAGATTCTATAGTGAGAGATTTTTTTGATAATGCCTACAGGCAACAAGTTTGTCAAAATACTTTAGAAGAACTACAGATTTTCTTTGCAGTATCTAATCCACAAGAAAAACCTAAAAAAAATTGAACAAAAAAGCCCCCTGTTGCAGAAAAGAGTAGTTTTTCTGCAACAGGGGGCTTTTTTGAAATTATCTCTTTTTTCTAAGCATTGGAAGACCGGTTTTTTCGTTCTCCATAACTTCATAGCCAACAGGAAGAGCATCTAGAGAGTTGCTTTCTGCTGTTCCAGAAAAATAAAAGATAACTTGTTTGCGGTTGCCTGCAAGAGTTACCTCTTTAGAATGTAAATAATAAAGCTTCCCGCTTTTCTTTGATGTAACGCTATAAGCCATAGCATGCTCCTTTCTCTATAAAAATTAAGATACTTTGAATCTTTCAAAAACAGTCTAGTATAGAACGAAAGAAAAAAACTAGTATTATTTAGATTCGTTTAAACTTTTTTTCGATATCATAAACAGATAGGTTTAAACAGGTTGGTCTACCGTGCGGACAGGTAAGGTTATAGTTTGCATTATAAAAAATAGTAATAAGTTCCTCCATTTCTTTATAACTCAGGATATCTCCTCCTTTAACCGCGGCTTTGCAAGCCATGGTGGCATATAATTTTTTTGTAAGAAGAGCAGAAAGCTGATCAGCATCTTGTTTTTCATGCTCGTGAATATAACTAATTGTTTCTTGTATTATTTCTTTTATAGATTGATTTTTGATGCCAATCGGCGTTGCAATTAATTTAATTTGATTGTGGCCAAAAAGTTCAAAGACTATTCCATGTTCTTTAAAAAAGCTGTTATGTGCAACTGCTGTAGTGCATTCAGATGCATTGAGCGATAATAATTCTGGAACAATAAGATTATTTGTTTCTGCGCGATTTGTTTTAGTGCTGAATTTTTCAAAAAGTACTGCTTCATGAGCTGCATGTTGGTCTATAAGCAAGAGGCCTGATACTGTTTCTAGTAACATATAGGTTTTATGCAATTGAGCGAGTATTGTGTACTCATGTTTTTTTTCTTTAACTAGTTCTTGAACTAGTTCTTTTTCAAAAATAAGTTCTTGTGGGAGCTTTATTTCTGCTTCTATATGCTTAAAAACAATTTCTTGTGTGGTTGGTATAGAAAACTTTTGAGATTTATAGGTAAGCTCAGGAATATAATATCGCTCAGGTAGGCGTGTATGCGTTTCTTGCGGTACAATATTTTGAGAAAGCCTCTCTTTTACCATGGTGTCTATAAGTTTTTCAACTTTTGCAGATTCAAGAAACTGTACTTCTTCTTTTTTGGGATGTACGTTAACGTCGATTTGCTCAGGGTCTATAGTAATATTAATAATTGCTGTAGGATAACGGGCCGGTAACAAAATATTGCAGTAGCCCTTAAGAATTGCCTGGCTAATTTTATGGTTTTTTATCCACCGTTTATTTACGAGCGTAATAATTTGATTGCGATCATAGCGCATATGTTGATGGTGAGATATCACACCATCAATAGTTATATCTGTTTGATTGCTAGAAACTAATAATAATGTTTCTGCTGTTTTTTTATCGTATAATTGCGCAGCTCTATCAATAAGAGAAACTACTTTAGGGCAATCAAATACGAGCGAATTATTATGGTACAGCTGAAATCTCTGTTCGGGATAAGCAAGAGCTATGGCCTGAAAAAGCTGTGAGCAGACTCTGTATTCTGTAGCTGTTGTTTTTAAGAATTTTTTGCGAGCAGGAATAATATAAAAAAGATCACGTACTGCTATATCTGTTCCTGTGTTGCAAGAAATTGGTTTTTCAGAGATAATAACAGAATCTTCAATAAGTAATTCAAGGCCTATCGTATCTTCTGCTTGTTTGGTGCGTAAAAGTATGCGACTTACCGAACACATGCTCGAAAGTGCTTCACCGCGAAAGCCAAACGTTGTGAGGCTCATAAGATCATGCACAGAAGAAATTTTACTCGTAGCATGATGGACCATAGACATACGAGCGTCTTCGGGTGACATGCCACATCCATTATCTATAACCTGTACAAGATTCTTGCCACCTTCTTCAAGATACACAATAATCTCGGTAGCTGCTGCATCAAGACTATTCTCTAGGAGTTCTTTAAGAACATGCGCAGGTCGTTCTACAACTTCCCCGGCAGCGATTCTTTGTGCTTCATGAATTGGTAATAATTTTATTTTGCCCATTAATATGCTCGTCTTGAAGTAGTATAAAATCTTTTAAAAGTATACGGATATTTTTTTACTATGGCTACTCGTACAAGTAAATATATAATAATTGAACTCTTAAAAAAGCATGATTTCAAATATAAAGCTGTTCTCTTTCTCTTCTATTTTTATGATTTTAGCCTGAGTGTAAAAACTGTTTTTAGTGAGTTCTTGGGTATAGCCTGAGATTATTTCTGTAGAATTACAGGAGCCTTTTAAAAAAGTATTTGTATAAGTATAAGTGAAGCTAGAAAGTACTATGTTGTCAGGAATTAAACTACAGATAAGATCAAAAGAATCAAGAAACTTTTTATTATGTTGCACTACAAGCTCTGGTGAAAATAATGCTCGAGAATCAGTATTTTCTGTAAAATCCAGATCTGTGTTTTGTGACTTTTTTAACATATACTCTTTTTTCTTAGAGCTAACTATATAGTGTTTGTGTGCTGTGATACCTGAAAGAATTAAAAGCAAAAAAATTAAACTTATGATACTTATTTTGTACCAGAGTTCTATTTCTTGTAATGTTTTTTTGGGTATTTTTTCTAAAAAAAGAGC
>CAXNJL010000065.1:0-3838 GCA_964202625.1 Candidatus Babeliales bacterium
CGCCCATAATATTTTCTTCATTTATAAAAGACATTTCTATATCAAGCTGCGTAAATTCTGGCTGTCTATCAGACCGCAAATCTTCATCTCTAAAGCAACGAGCGACCTGAAAATATTTTTCCATTCCGCCAGCCATTAAAATTTGCTTATAAAGCTGAGGAGATTGTGGTAATGCGTAAAAACTTCCCTTGTGCATACGAGAAGGAACGATAAATTCTCGTGCGCCTTCTGGTGTGTTTTTAGTAAGAATTGGTGTTTCTATTTCGCAAAATTGCTCAGAATCAAGAAAAGTACGCATAGCCATAATCATTTTATGGCGAAGCATAAGTCGATCACGCATAACAGGACGTCTTAAGTCTATATAACGATACTTTAAACGTAATTCTTCATCTACATTGTCTGCTTCATCTAACGTAAATGGCAATGTCTTTGCTTTATTTAAAAGAGAAACTTCGCTTACTTCTAACTCATATCGGCCCGTAGAAATATCTTTATTAATAGTAGCTTCAGATCGCAAAATAACGTTACCGGTAACAGATAATACATATTCTGAGCGAAAAGATTGAGCCAATAAAAGAGCTTTTTCTGAAAATTTTGCATTAAAAACAACTTGCATCAATCCACTACGATCTCTTAAGTCTATAAAAATAAGACCCCCATGGTCTCTTCTTTTGTTAACCCAGCCACAAAGCGTTATTGTTTGTCCTAGAAGTTCTTTTTCTACAAGGCCACAGCCTATTGTTCTTTTAAAGCATTCCATAAGTAACTCTTAATTTTCTTTTTTTAGTAATTTTAATGCATCACAAGCAGCAGCTTGTGCTGTTTCTGTTAAACCATTGTCTTTCACTGAATATGTACCACCAAAAAGGAGCTCGAAATATACTAGAAAATCTGGTGAATCTAAAAAAAATTGTGGAAATTTTTCTTCTAAATTATGATCTTGATCATAATTGCATAAAAACAATGCGACTGCTTGAGCATGAGAAATTATTTTAGGCTCTTTATTATCTGAATCAGATACTATATTTCGTAAAATATTTTGAGCATCCTTGTCTGACAAAGCAGCAGAGCATGCAAAATGTATACTAAAAATACATAATCCAAAGATGTTTTTTTTATTCATATATAACTCCAAAATAATAATACATAACTGCTTCTTAGAATCTATATTCTAATCCAACGTTAATAGCAAGACAAGTATCACTGCCAAGCAATGGCTCTTTTATTAAAATAATTTGTGGATCGATACCACCATCTTTTTGATATTTTTCAAGCACTGCTTTATTTTCTAAATATTTTCTTTGTGCGTTATTAATAGGGCTATTTTTATAGTCTTTATAGAAAGCACCAGGAAAGAATAATGCTATTTTTCCAAATATTTTTAGATCAGGTAATAATAATGCATCTGCCAAAGTATTCACCTCTAATCCATAATACATACTAGCAAAACGCTCACATTTTTCTGTTTCATTATTTAAAAGTGGTTTGCGCACTACTATATCTGACCAAAAACCAAGCATATTTGGTTGTAGGTTAAGCTTGCTTGGTGAATTTTTAGGAGAAT
Organism: Candidatus Babeliales bacterium; assembly: GCA_964202625.1. Taxonomy (GTDB): domain Bacteria; phylum Babelota; class Babeliae; order Babelales; family Babelaceae; genus CAXNJL01. Next base: position 1,565 of record CAXNJL010000065.1, read on the forward strand.
ATTCCAAACCAATACCGACATGGCGCAGATTAGTAAAAGAAGAAACCTGATCTATTTCTGTAAACAACAATCCAGAATCTGGCTGAGAGACAATCCTTGGAAGCTTTCCTGAACCGGCCATAAAGAAAGAACTTTCTACACGAGATCCATTATAAACTTCCTGCAAAGAAATAAAACCTTCATAGTTTTTTTGAGCAGAAAAAACTTCTCCTTTGCGTATATCAAAATGAGGACTTTCGTCACCAGAAGCATAACCAATAGCGGCAGAAACTCCCAGCTCTTTAGGCAAAATCCAATACGTAGCATCAAAAACAGCCATAGAACCATTAAATGAATTTTCATAAGGATCACTGAATCTTGTACTACTATTTTTTAAGCTACTATTATCTATTTCTTGGCCATTAAAACGCTCAGATTCTGGCGAAGTTCCTATTATGAAACTATTGTTTTTATTAATAATAGCAGATTTTCCGTTGTCTGCATTATTAACTGCACTATTAACAAGATAGACTTGCCCATCGCGCAACTCTCTTTTAGGTGCATTGCGGTCCCATCCAAATACTTTTTGTCGCCCAAGATTGAAAGCTGCATCAAACCCAAACTCTAAATTTCCAAGAGCAAAATCACCTGCAAGACCGAGCGTTCCTAGCTTGCTTTCTGCATCAGCAGCAAATTCTATTTTTTGTTCAGGAATATTACTAAATAAACCATAAGGCTGAAGCGTTACGATTTGTGTCTCATTTTTAACCGGAGACCACATCAATCGAGCGGCTGCTATATAACGTATATGTCCAGGCCCTCGAGCAGGAGTAGTTCTATAGTCATATCTTTGATTATAGATTGGAGCATTCGTTTCGCTTAACGATGTTTGCTTGCTATCCTGAATAGAAGCATAAAGATCATACGTCAAATGACTCTTAACTAATTCTCCGCTAAATTTTATACCATACGCATATTGATCGACAGCAGTTTCAGGATCAAAACCTAAAAGCTTTGTATCTACCGCATAAGCATCGCCCAAGGCTATGCCGCGACCCAAAACAAAGGGAAATGCCCCTAGTGTAACCGTATGCTTGTACTTAGTTTTTACACCCAAAACATCAGGCAAACTAGCCTCTAGCCATAATTGGCGCATCCAAAATAAATGTCGTGCAATAAAATGAGAATGATTACCAAAAACAACTCCAGCTTCATCTTTTATTCCTACATTCGTAGTCGGCACATTTGCCGCAACCCCCCAAATGGCCTTGTTTCTTAGGTCCCATCGAAACTTTACAACATCATAGGTATAGGTTTCTTTGCCATAAATATAGTCAAAGACAATATCAAATGAATGGCGCGCATAAAAGGTTCTATCTTCATTGTTATTAGAGTTTGCGAGATTTATATTTTTACCTATAAATAAATCTGGACGATATTTTGCTGTAACACCAAATTGGGTATCTCCAGAAGAAAATTGTAATGGCGCTTTTTTAGCATCAAGAGAGAAACATGATATGCTTATTAGCAGAATTCTTACAAAACGCATATATGATGCATTGGGATTCATGATATTCCTTGTTGCGTATTTTTAGATACTTATAAAAAAAAGAAAAATTAAAGAAAGTACTTTTAAACCTACTCGTTTTAACACATTTGTCAATTTAAATAACCCCAAAAGAGGAATATCTATGGGAAAAATGTCATTACTACTAGGCTCTCATGTATCAATAGCTGGCGGCTTTGAAAAAGCACTAGAAAGAGGCGCAGAAATAAACTGTAACGCTATTCAAATATTTACAAAAAGCAATCGCCAATGGGCTAGCAAGCCTATACATTTAGAAGAAGCTGTTCTTTTTAAGAAATGCCAACAAGCATCGGCTGTAACATGTATTGTTGCTCATGCTAGTTATCTTATTAATATTGGATCACCCGATCATCATATCTGCCAAAAGTCTATAGCTGCGTTACTTGATGAATTAGAGCGGTGTGAAATATTGGGTATTCCTTTTTTGGTGTTTCATCCCGGATCGCATACTTCCGGAAGCAAAGAAGAGTGTCTATCTAGAATAGCTCAATCTATTAATACTATTCTTGAGCAGTATAAAGGTAAAACACTTTTAATATTAGAAACATCTGCAGGACAGGGGTCTTCTGTGGGAAACACGTTAGAAGAATTAGCTCTTATAAAAAGCCTGGTAATTCAGCCAGAAAAAATAGGTTTTTGCGTAGACACATGTCATATATTTGCTGCCGGATATGATATCAGAGACAAAAAATCCTATAATCTTTTTT
>CAXNJL010000066.1:0-3834 GCA_964202625.1 Candidatus Babeliales bacterium
ATACCTGTGTAATACCAAATCAAAATGAAAGTCATGCTTATTTGGTAAATTATAAGGTTTAAAGAAACAAAGAGCTAACCAAGCATATTCATAACCTTTTTGATAGTAGTCTGTTTGTCTTGATCCAATAATATCATAGGTGTCCATAATTTCGCGAATACTACAAGGTCTTATTAAAAACATGTCTCCATCAATAACCCCTACAATATCATCATGGTTGATACCAAAATTCTCTAGAGCATATCGGGCGACGTGGCAATGCCTTACCGATCCATTTTTATTATTAAGCCAGGGGAATTTTTTATCTACCCCAGTACACATCTGTCGAGAAAGTGGCCATTCGTCATGTAAATGTTGGGGAAAATCTACACATTGAATTCCTAGCCTATTGCATGTTTCTCTTATTTCTTTTTTAATATTTTCGTTAACGGCATCGTTAAAGACAATAAGTTCATAATCATCTTTTTCTTTAAGAAATTTTTCAAAAGTCTGATGTTGTATTTCTATGAGCTCAGGTCGATTATAATGAAAGGTTAACAATCTGATTTTTGAATAAGTAACTAGTGTGCAAAAGAGCAAGGGAATAAGTATTATTTTTTTCATAATTTTAGCTCCTCATTTCTGCATGATTTTTATCAAGCGCTAATAATTTTGGTTGGAAATTATTAGGATATGAATAATGTTCTGGGAAGCAATAATTTAAAGGGAGTATGGTAGTTGGTTTATTATCTATAAAATATCTATTTAAATGGCTTTCATCGTGCCATAAAGCAATATAATTATACGTAAAATCTTTTTCCATCTGTTCTATAAGTGTATGATTAATTCTAAAGAATTCATTGCGCGAGCCTCCATAGAATCCACCAGCAAAATAGGTAGATCCCTCATGATCGGCTACGTAAGCTGTTGATTCTTTATTTTGATCATAGGTGCCACGGCGACCAACAAAGCCAGGGTGTTGTGTTGCTATACGATAGCCTAATATTTCATCTCCCATAGGGGCAACAAAGAGCATATCTGCATCACAAGCAAACAGATAATCACATGATTCTAGCTCTTTTTTATAACCGTCATAAGCATAAACGCGTTTTAAGGTATCAAAAGGCCACCCAAGACGTGGATGAAATAAATAGGTCGTATTTTCTGTATTTTCTAAAATAGTATCAGTAAAAATAAAATAGTGTGTTTTTTGATTTTTACAAAAATGTTTTTCTGCTGATACTACCAGTTGTTGAGCATAGGCTATATATTTGCCTGTGGCTACTATGCACAGTCCAATAGTCTCTGTTTTTGTGATTAGGGGGTATAGCGCAATTAAAAGAGATAAAGTAAGAGAGCTATAGAGTTTATATAGTTTTGATATCATAATTGTTTTTTCATTTGTTTGGTTTTTAATGTACAGTAATCACAGTTTTTACATAAATTCTCTAGGTATATTGAATTTATTTCTTTGTAAGATCTTTTAGCTGCAGGGATAAGAGAGAGGTCGGAAAATATTCTTTGCCATTCAGCTACGTCATTCCACACTTTGCTATCATTCAAAAAATAATTTTTTATATTTGGTAAGTTCCATGGAGTATCAAAAGATGAATTATTGCCAATAATAATAAGTAGAAAATCTAGTGATGGATACTGCTGTTTAATAATATTGCAGATTATTTGTGCTTCTTCTTTTGAATCTATGCCAAAATGTCTAAAGAAATATACTTTATCCTTGCCATTACATGCTTCTCTAAAACGCGCAATACGTCTGTCATACTTTCTTGTTATTGCTGGTAAAAAAGATAGATAGTTATGAGCTAACTTTTGCTCCCCAATTTCGTCTGCGTGTTCTATGGCTGCTTGGGTATAATCCTTTTCTATAGTTGGAAAGTCATGAACAAATTGCAAGCCATGTTTATTAACAATTGCCCTATAATCATCGCGCATGCCTAAAAATGCAAGATTAAGAAAATCTTTAAAATCATCCTTAAGTGTTTCTTTTAAAGAAGGAAAACGTGAAATTGTCCAATCAAAAGGATAAGCTTCTTTTCCTAAATCAAAGGCTTTGAGCGCCGCCACAGTAGAGCATACAGCGCCTAAGCTAATCATATGTTCCGTTCTGGTGTAGAAAGAGACAAGTAAGAGATACGTATAGCCAAGCTTATATCTTTTATTCGTAAAAAAAATCATGATTGCTTTTCCTTTAAAATTATACTAGTTTTGCATCGAGTTTATCTTTTTTTACATTTATAACAAGTTTTTTTAGAGGCAGATGGCATGAAAATCAAAGCAATAATTTTAAGTACCCTTTGTTGGCTATTTGCCGCGCCAGTTCTTTTTTCCCAAGAGTTGCCCATAGTTGTTGTTATTGCTTCTTATAATAATGAAAAGTGGTGCGCTAATAATGTATCGTCTGTTTTTAATCAGAAATATGAAAATTATAGAGTAATCTATACCGATGATGCTTCAACTGACAACACAGTGAACTTAGTTAAAAATATAGTAGCAAGCTATAAACAAGAGCAGAGATGTACTCTTGTAGAAAATAAGATAAATAAGGGAAGCCCTTTAGCTAATCATTATGCTATGGTTCATAGATGTAAAGACGAAGAAATAATAGTTGCGCTTGATGGAGATGATTGGTTAGCTGATCAATACGTCTTGCAAAAAATAAATAAAGCATACAGTAATCCAAATAAAGAAGTATGGCTTACCTATGGGCAATTTAAATTGGCTTCCAATGCATCTGTAGGCTGGTGTACTGCTATGCCAAAAGAGGTTATAGAAAAAAATGCTTTTAGGTCATTTGAGCATATTCCTTCGCACTTAAAAAGTTTTAAAGCGGGTTTATTTAAAGCGATTAAAAGAGAAGATCTTTTTTATAATAATGATTTCTTTGCCATGACAGGCGATATGGCTATGATGTTACCTATGATAGAAATGGCAGCAGAAAGGCATTACTGTTTTAATGAGCCTTTATATGTTTATAATGACATGAATCCAATTAGCGAGCATTTTAAGAGCAAATCTTTTCAACGCCAAATGGATTTGTTTATTAGAAGTAAACGGCCATATGCTAGACTTGTCAATTTATAAATATAACAAATAAGAAAGCACTTTTTATGATTTTATTATTCAAACACAAGATGAAATATTTCTTAATACTCTGTTGTTTAATTCAAGGAAGGTTGATTTTTTCAGAAAGCATTTTGGGAAACCATTCTGCTTATTTGGATATTTGTTTGAACGCATCGCAAAGTAATATCTTTTTTAATAACTTCCGTTCTTTGAATGATTATAAAGGGACAGTTGAGTGTGGTAGCGAGAAAAGTGATATATTCTATGATTTTTTATTAAAAAATGCTTCTGCTGATACAAAAAGCCACTTCGCAGAATTTGAGACACTTGACATTATTGGTAATCCAGATAAAAAAAACTATCAAGAATTAAAAAACATTTCTGCTACTACCTTACGCTATATTATTTTTACAGATCATATGCAAAAGCTTTTTAATTTAAATAACACAGCTCATATAGTTGAAATTGGAGCTGGTTTTGGTGGGCAGTGTTTTGTTCTATCCAAACTGGAAGCATTTAATTCTTATACTATTTATGATCTTCCTGTTGTTCAAGAGTTAATCAAAAAAGTAATATCAAAATTAGGTATATCTGGTGTTTCTTGTATGCCTATTAATAATATCTCGATGAAGATGATTCACAATTGCAGTTTGATTTTGCAATGGACTCCGGAGATGATGCTCCAGACCCTGCCGATGCAGAAATGCTGATGGAAGAAGTTGAACAGTTCTTACGCGATCAAGACAAATAATTTAATTTTCGGGTTGGCGCCAT
>CAXNJL010000067.1:0-3820 GCA_964202625.1 Candidatus Babeliales bacterium
GATCTCCATTCGAACCATCAAAGATATCTAGCCATTTATTATCATTTATTGCTGCTAGCTTTGATCCATCAGGAGACCAAGCTATTGATCTAGTATGCATACGGCTAGATAGGCCAGGAAATTCTACTATTATTCTTTTCCCAGAAAATTTGAATCCTATTTTTTGTGTAATATCGTCTATTATATCTTTAGGTAGTACTGCTTGAAGTTCTTCTTGTGTATTCTTTTTCATAGATCCCGTAATTGAAGTTCCACTATCAAAAAGGATTTGTGCAAGATTTGTGGCAGAAGTAGTATCTTCGGCAATTATTTGAGCTAAACGATCAGTAACAGCTTCATAAAGCTTATGTATATCTAAATAATTAGCTACAGTAGCTATTTTTATAAGTTCAGCTTCACTTTTTGATGCAAGGTATTGATCAAGAGATTCTTTTGTACTGTTTGCTACAGTTTCTAAAACAAAATAAAGCTCTTCTAAGCTCATGCGCGTTAAGGCCTTATTGATTGATAGAACTTCAGTTTCTTTATCTTCTGCTAGTGTGCTTAATAAGCCTGATTCTTTTAATAATCTTGCTTCAAAAACAATAACCCGCTTGTCCTCTTCGCCGAGAAAAGCAACACATCTACCAGCATCGTTATTATGAATATTTACAGAAGAAGAAATTGCTGCTTCTTCTAATGGCAATGGACTATAGTTTCCCGATGCATCATAGTCATCCAAGCTACGAACTTCTTGAATATCTAATTGCTCTGATTTTTTTATTGTCACAAGAACAACTTCTAAGTATTCAGCAAGTAACGGCGTTAGGGTTCCCTTGTTTTTTATAGAGGTAAAGGCTTGATCTAAGGTCATAGTAGAAAGTATTTGTTCTACTGATTCACTGATATGGGCGTTATTGACACCAAGATCTAAGATATGGCGTTTTAATCTGTCTCTTATACCAATCTCTTGATCAGTTAATCTCTGTCCGGTTGCCATTTTATTGAGCAATTCTTGATCATTTGCAGCAACTCTTACATAAGCAGCAGCAGCGTAAAACTCTAATGGCACTACTGAAAGTAGCAGCATACAGCTTAAAAAAGCTCGTTTACAGGTTTGTTGTATGTTCTTCATGTTCGTCCTTTTATAATGTATTGTTAAGGTTATGTTTTAATATTAATCTATTTATTTACATTTGTCAATTTATTTTAAAGCAAGAGAAAAAGGGCTTGTCTGTAATAGATTCTTATACGGAGTTATTTCTCTAGCTTATATATTCCAGCTTAAGACCACCTTGTGGTTCACTGAATTAATATGTAATTCGAGACTTTTTGCGTTATCAAGCAGATACTGATCGTCCCCGTCTTGTGCGTGAAACACAACTAAATAAGGCGATCTAAACTGATTGTATCGGTACCCAAATAGTTTAGTGTACTCTGGAGTAAGCATAACAGGCTTAATGGATTCAGGGCTATAGGTAGTATTGTTTATCTTAAGGTAAACCGACCATCTGCTTTCTTGTACTTTTAAAGTGAGAATATGCTCTTGATCGTTATCCATAAGAACATAAAAAGAAAGGGTATCTTGCGCTTCTTTTTTATGATGCGCTATAAGATCATCTTTTTCTTCTTGGCAAAAGCCCTTGCGCGCTGCATAGAGATTAATATAGGTTTGTCTTACGGTGTGGTTGAGCCAGAGGGCATCGAATATGCCAACGGTAGAAGCTTCATCGTATAATCGTTTTGTTTTTAAGAATTCGCGGGCTTGTGTCATATCTACACGAATTTTTGGTGCCTGAACAAAATTTTGTTGGCCCCAAAAAAAATACTGCTTACACCCTGGTAAAACCCCAAGAAGCATAACTAAAACCATATACTTTATTTGCATTGACTCTCCTTATTAATCTCATTTTTGTCAACGCTAGTATAAGTTTTTTTTTACTAACCTGTAAACAAGAATTTTCTTGTTTACAGGTTAGTTTTTTAATTAGTTCTTAGAGCAGCAGCACCCTACACACCAATTGTACATAAGTGAGAACAAGAAAGCTCCCACAAAATTCATAATAAATACTTGAACAGCACTTATTGCTAAAGCATGAGTAGATACAGCGCCTATTAGATTAGCGCCTTGCAAATGAAGCAATTGAGCGTACAAATTATTATACATTTCAGGCATAAAGTGCAACATGAGACCGTATGCAACATATACTATAGTTGCAGATAAAGCCCATGAAAAAGCAAAAGTATGTTTAATGATATTCATATGTTTTCCTTAAGAAAAATGGTATAACACAATAACATTATGACTTTAACATACTATAAACAGTAAAAAGAAGAGTCCTAGGAAAACAATTGAAAACTATGCTTAAAAAAACAAAAGCTCTCAACATTTTTTTATTTTTTATTCTCCTTTTTCTTAGTTTTTCTAACATAATGCATAGTATGGCTTTAAAACATACGCTCTATAGACCCCTGTCTCTTAAAGAGAATATACCTTCTGGAATAGAAGCTCTCTGTTGGAGCCCAGATTCACGGTATCTTGCCGTTTCATATACTGATATTATTGCTCTCTGGGATACAGAAACTGGTACCTGTATGTATCAGTTTGAAAAAATCAAAGCAAGCAAGAAAAGTTGTCATGAATATACTTTTTTTATGGAATGGATAAAAGGGGGCTTTTTTCTTGCAGTCTATAGTTTAACCAAACTTTATAGTATTTATGATATAACAAAAGGCCAAGCTATCTATCAAAAAAAACTTGATCGATATAGTATTGCTGCAGCTTCTTTGCATCCAACAGAAGATATTATGTGCCATATTATTCAGCAAACAGATTTTAGCTATGATTTTTGTATCGAAAATAGATCGCGCAAAAGAATAACTCTCCTTTTGCGCAGAACATATCCTATCTATCACGCTGAATGGAATCATGAAGGGACAAAACTCGTTACTTCTACAGAGCATGGATCTATCTATATATTTGAGTATCCATCAAATAATCTTTTTTGCAGAGTGCATAAACATAGAAGTTCTATTAATGGATTTTCTTGGAGTCCTAACGATAAAAAGCTTGCATCGTATGATGAGACTGGAGAACTGAATATATGGAAAATAGTACGTCCAAACAAAGAAAAATTGTCAAAAGAAGCATATATTGACTTATTGTTGCTCAAAGAGGAATTATCTGGTTGTTATTCTTATAATTCAGCATCAAGTTCAATGTTAGATCTTTTAGATGAATAATTATACGATATTTTGAATCTGTTCACGTGCTTTTTCTAGCTCTACTTTAATATTAATACCCAATCTTGCAATACTAGAATCGGAACATTTAGCCATCATAGTATTAATTTCTCTAAAAAGCTCTTGTAAGATAAAATCTAACTTCTTACCTTTTTCAAGGCCATCTGCATCAAGTACCGAATAAATATTCTCTATATGACTCTTAAATCGTATAATTTCTTCATGAATATCCATACGCTCTAATTGATTAAACAAAGAACTATAATTATCAATAGTATATTCTTGACCAAGAGACGTCAGTAATGTTTTAAAATTATCAAGAATAATAGTGCGCTTTTGTTCTATGACTTCAAGAGTGCGCGGCTCTATGATATCCAGACCTTGTTGCATAAGCAATAAACGTCCGCGTATATCTTTAGATAAAGCTTCACCTTCAATTTTGCGCTCTGATAAAAGCTCTTCTATAAGAATATCTATCGCACTCATAATTTGATTGGTAATAGCGCTGCTTATAGATTCATCGGTAGAATCAAAAACATGAGGCAACATAATTAACTGATTAATAGTTAATTCCCCAGCTAGTTCATATTTTTTTTCT
>CAXNJL010000068.1:0-3783 GCA_964202625.1 Candidatus Babeliales bacterium
TTTTTCATGGGTCCATATAGCAAGCGACGAACCGATAGTTATTCAATCAGAAAGAATTCCTGAGCACATAAAAAAAGCTCAGGAACTCGTAGCACAAAAAAAAGCATATTACTGTTATTGCTCGCAACAAGAGCTTGCAGATCGCCTGGGAGCAAATGCTTCAACTGGCTCTGCTTATACTCGCTATGATGGTCTCTGTCGCAATCTAGAAAGCACAGATACTTATAAACCTTATGTTATTCGATTTAAAATTCCTGCTAACCGTGGATCAATAAGCTTTGTTGATGCCATAAGAGGCCTTATCTCTTTTGAGGCTGATACGCTAGACGATTTTATTATTGTCCGCTCAGGTTTAGTGCCTACTTATAATTTTGTGGTTGTCTTAGACGACTCTTTTATGAACATAACTCATGTGATTAGAGGAGAAGAGCATATTTCAAATACACCAAAACAAATACTGCTTTATGAGGCTTTTGGATACGCCCTACCTATTTTTGCCCATGCACCCTTAATTCTGGGTACAGATGGATCAAAATTAAGTAAAAGAGATGCAGCTACCTCTGTTCTTGATTATAAAAGAAATGGTTTTTTACCAGAAGCTCTTATTAACTATTTGGTAAGGCTCGGCTGGGCGTCAGGAGATCAAGAACTATTTACCGTACAAGAAATGATTGATCAATTCAGTCTTGAAGGAATAGGTAAAAAGGGTTCAATTTTTGATGTAAAAAAATTAGAATGGGTAAACAGCGTTTATATAAAACAAAAAAGCGCAGAACAACTTCTTACTTATATACAAGAACATACCAATCCAGATTTCAAGCAAGAACTATCTTGCTGGTCTCAAGAACAGATACTTGCAGCCTTAGAACTGTATAAAAGTCGGGTTAAAAATATAAAAGAACTCGAACAAGAACTTATAAGTTTATCTACATTGCCAGAACTGTATAATCCAGAAGATTGCCAAAAATGGATTACTCCAGAAAGCAAAGCTTCTCTAGAAGAAGCCAGAACCTGTCTTGAAGAATTAGTTGCCTGGGATAACACAACTGTTACAGCAGCGCTCAAAGAGCTTTGTCAAAAGCTCAACATAGCTCTGCCCAAACTAGCTCAACCGTTACGCATAGCACTTCTAGGGAAAACAACGAGTCCTGGGGTTTTTGAAATCATAACACTTATTGGAAAAAAAGAAGTTTCAACTAGAATATTTACTTTTCTAAAATAAAGTTTATACTTGTAAATATAGTTATTTTTACATACATATATTTTACAGGATAAACTTTATGAAAATCGGATACTTTCTCCCTGGTTACGGGGAGCAATCAAATGCTATGGCTAAAAGTCTTTATGACGATTCTCGCATAGTGCAAGAATATTTTGAAGAAGCTTCTTATTGCTTAGATATTAATTTTGTTAAATTATGCTTTGCCTCTTCTGAGGTTGAACTTGCAAAAGTAGATAAAGCTTACCCGTCTATTTTTTTAGTCAGTAGTGCTATTATTGGGTTACTTAAAAGTTTATCTCTAGATAGCTCTATTGTTACCGGTTATGGCATCGGAGAATATAGCGCTCTTTATGCGGCAGGATCGCTCAATTTACCGGATGGACTTTACTTTCTTTCTAAGCTTGCATTATCGCTTTCAAAAGAACTAGATGGAAAAACACTTGCTTCATGTTCTATTGCAGGACTTATGGATAAAACTCTCATGAAAAAATATGAAGAGCTTATTCTTGCGCATCCAGAACTACACTACTCAGCAATTCATTCTCCACACAGTTCTCTTGTAACAGGAACTAAACAAGAAATAGAAGCTTTAAAAGTAAGTTTTGCTTTGGATAAAAAGAAATCAAACTCTTATAAAATAAAAGATACACCTGTAGAATTTGGTCTTTATTCTGAATTATCAAATCAATTCATATCTGGACTTTATATGTATTTAGAAATAATAGATATAAAAGATTGTCATACAGATTTTGTAAGTCAAACAACTGGTCAAATTGTTCAAGATGGAAAAAAAATAAAGAAATCTCTTCTTACTAATCTTGCGCAAACAATTCGTTTGGATAAAGTTAAGAAAAAATTTCAGGATGTCGATCTAATTGTTATACCTGCACCAGGAATAAAACTACAAAAAATAGTTCAGGAACTCTTTCCGACAAAAATGGTTATGAATGTAGCAAGTATGCATGATGTAGAAAAAGTACTGTCATTAAAAGAAAACTTTGTCTCTGCGCACGATTCTAGACAAGCGACATCTCTTCTATAGAATTTTTATAAAAAGACAGGTAGACTAGCATAGTTTATTATATAATTTAAAAGGGAATACCTATGCAACGCAGTTACGAAGATCTTTCAAGCACTATTATTACACTTATTGCAGAGCAGTTAAGCCTGGATAAGCATACGGTAAAACCAGAAAGCACCCTTGATTCTCTTGGCGCTGACTCACTTGACCAGGTAGAAATTATTATTAAGCTTCAAGAAGAGTTCGGCATTGAAATTGATGACGACTCAGCAGAAAAAATCGGTACCGTAGCTCAAGCTATCGAATATATACAAACACATACCACTAAAAACTAATACAATTGCAAGATCGGCGCGGCATAGTTATCGTGCCGATCTTTTTTTAATACTTTTTCTCTAAAACCCACTCAAATTATCCTACCCCACCCCATATCAATACGGTAGACTTACCTGCTTCTGCGATTTTTGCAGAGTAAACTCATATAAAAACAATCAAGTTAAAAACAAGAAATTATTTCTATTTGACAAATTATACAATATCTATAAACTTATAAATAAAAGTATAATTTAAACATCTAGAAATTAGGAATACTATGAATAAACTATTTTTAACCTTACTTTTAACAGCAATAACCGTAACTTCTATTAAACCTGCAGAACAGGCTCAACCAAACAGTAGCTGGCTACGAACCGCATGTATTGCTGGCGCAGGGCTTATAAGCATGGGTCTTTATAGTTACATGACAGCAAAAAAAGAAAAGAATAAAATCTTGAAATCGCAGGTGCTTACCCCTGAGAAAGCTGTATATTTAGCCAAAGTCTTAGATAACAGAGAATCTAACAATCCTGTTATCCCTCAACAAATACACGCTGCTGCAAACATAGATAAAAAGGATATACTTTCTTATAATGAATCCTTAAATATGCTACCATGCACAAATTGCAATGATGCAATAGGTCACCTCACGAAGCTAAATATTTCAGAAGAAATAAACCTATTCAGCTACGATACATTCAAAGAAGAAATAACAGAATCCCATTCCCATGCAAAACCATATCTAATGGCTCTTGTTTCTAAGAGGGACGCTTCTGGCAGGGAAACTTATACAATTTTTAACGCGCAAGAATTAAACCATTTTATCTTTCAAGGCCCCGTTGGAGAAAAACAAAAAATGTTCGGTGATGTTATAAAAACAACATGGGAAACAGATTCAGAAACAGCTCACTTTAAACATCAAGACACTATGATAGATTCAGAAAAAGGGCTCATTCCTGTTTTGGATCCGCTAACAAGGGAACCTTTATGGCCAGGAAATATCACTTATTTTGCGATTACTCCACAAAATGATTTTTTTTATATCTGCAACGGCTTTGATCTTATAGTAGAAAAAAAGTTTCAGGACTATTTTTTAAAAAATAAAAACTAATATTTTAGAGACAAACAACAGCATACTATAAACATCTAGGAACACTATGAATAAACTATTTTTAACCTTACTTTTAACAGCAATAACCGTAACTTCAATTAAACCTGCAGAACA
>CAXNJL010000069.1:0-3719 GCA_964202625.1 Candidatus Babeliales bacterium
ATATTTTTGCAATCTATAAGAGAGAGTTTTGCTTCGCCCTGGCTAAAGCTTACGGTGTTATAAAAATAAAGCGTATCTAGGCTACCACTTTTTACTACTAATGGCTTATCGCCCCAGCTTGCTAACTGTGCAATGCCTGCACCATACAGTGGATTAGGTTGATCTGTTTGCAGATTAAACGTAACTGTTTTTGGAGCGAGAGGAATAAAAGAATCGCCCGTTCTGCCACCTGCTGCCAGAGCATACGTATTGCCAGCTAGAGGATCTGCTGCTCCTGTGTATAACACCCCTGAATAAGCGGCATAGGCATAACCAGAAAGAGGAAAATCAAGAACCATGCTCTCTGGAAGTATCTGTTGAGAGGTGCAAAGAAACAAAAAAATAAAGCGCGCGCAATAATTCATAAATATAAGTATACGTTTAAGGGCATATAAAAGATGTATCATGCGTATAATACACTATTTTTATACGATTTCCAAAAAATAATACGTAGAGCTGATTTTTAATCGCTTAAAAATCGGTTATACTTAGTATATATATCGATATTTTTTATTACATGAGCAACTTAGATATGCATACAAAAATAATTTCAGCGACAACTATAGGCGTCGACGCTTATCCTGTGGAAGTACAAGTAGACCTCTCTTTTGGGATGCTTCAGTTTTTTATAGTTGGCTTGCCCGATACAGCAATCAAAGAAAGTAAACAGCGGATACAGACGGCGCTTAAAAATTCTGGCATTCGTTTGCCTGAGCGTAAAATTACCGTAAACTTAGCTCCTGCAGATCTTAAAAAAGAGGGAACTCTTTTTGATCTACCCATAGCTCTTGGTATTTTGCACGCAGCGCAACTCATAGATCTGTCTCAAGAATTTTTACAAGAAACGGTAGTTTTGGGAGAGCTTTCTCTCGATGGTACTATTAAACGAGTAAAGGGAATATTGCCCATAGCTTGTGATTTAAGAAAAATAGGCAAAAAGCGCCTTATCGTAGCGCACGAAAACGGTAAAGAAGCCGCACTTATACAAGGAATAGAAGTTATTGGTGTGCATCATCTCAACGACTTGCTTGCTTATTTGCGTAAAGAAAAAAAAATAGAACCGCTTACTACGGTGTTTCAAGAAATAAAAGAAACAACGTTACTGCATGAGCTTAATTTTAGTCAAGTAAAAGGACAAAAGCAGGCAAAGCGTGCATTGCAAATAGCTGCTGCAGGTAGACATAATATTCTTTTTATAGGCTCACCTGGTTCTGGTAAAACTATGCTGGCAAAAAGACTGCCTACTATTATGCCACCGCTTACGTTTACGCAAGTAGTAGAAACAAGTAAAATTTATTCAGTCACGGGAAAATTAGGCGATCAGCCACTCATTATGCAACGGCCTTTTAGAAGCCCCCATCATTCGGTTTCACAAGCTGGTTTGATTGGCGGCGGTTCTTACCCGCAACCTGGTGAAATTAGTTTAGCGCATAATGGGATTCTATTTCTTGATGAACTCACAGAATTTAAACGAGATGTTTTAGAAGCTCTTCGTCAACCACTAGAGCAGCATTCTGTATGCATTTCTCGATCGCAACATGCATTTACGTTTCCTGCTGCTTTTTTATTAGTAGCGGCACTTAATCCCTGCCCTTGTGGTTTTTTGGGCGATAAAAAACGTGCGTGTACCTGTAGTCCGCAACAGATTGCTCGTTATTTAGATAAATTATCTGGACCATTATTAGATCGCATAGATTTACAAATTTCTGTACCAGCAATAGAGTATGAAATACTTTCTCAGCCAAAAGCAGGAGAGCATGAAAGTTCAGAGTTTTTAGCTCAGGCAGTAATGCGTGCAGTTGAAATACAAAAACAACGATTTAAGTCTGATACTATTTCAAATGCCACTATGGGGCCAGATCTAGTAGATCTTTTTTGTGTATTAAGCCAAGAAGCAACAGAGCTTGTTAAAAAAATATTTGAGCGCCTTTCTTTAAGCATGCGCGGATACCATAAATTATTGAAAGTTTCGCGTACTATTGCGGATTTAGATGGCAGTATAGATATTCAAGTTGCTCATATTAAAGAAGCAACTATGTATCGCTCGCTTGATCAAAGTTTTGAGCGCCAAAAAAAATAAGATATATGATTAAAGCAATAGGCATAGATTCAGTAGAAATAGAGCGATTTGATGCGTGGAAAAAATATAGCCATGCATCACTTTTAAAAATATTTTCTGCATCAGAACTTGCCTATGCTTTGAGCAATCAATTCAAAACAAGCGAGCGACTTGCCGCACGTTTTGCTGCAAAAGAAGCAAGTTATAAAGCTTTTAGTTCTCTTGTTGATAAAAAAATATCTTTTTTATCCTGGTGTAAATATGTAGAAATAGTGCATGGTTCAGATGGCCAGCCTGTGCTTACTATGCATGTGCAAGCATTATCTTTGCAGCTTATCTCTTTTGTTATTCATGTAAGCATAACGCACACAAAAAGAGTAGCTACAGCACTGGTTATTATTGAGTGATATGGTATTGCTTTTTGTTTATTTTTAATGCGATACTGACAGCTAGTTAAAAGAATATATATATTTTTCTAGTAAAGGCTGATTTCTATGAAATTATTTTTTTTAGCGGTTAGTTTTTTTTCTTCTGTAAAATCGGCCCATTTTAGAAATATAGATCCCGCAGGATATCCTAAACGTAGATCGTTTGATGCTAAGATTCTATTACCCCCAGCAGAAGAACTAAAAAAAAGTTTCGTAACTATTAAATTAGAAGATTTTATAGAAAAAACTGGTATAGATCAAAAACTTGGCGGCAGAACAGTCTATCCATTTACCGTTATAGCGAATATAGAAATAGCTTGCTATCTCTACAATAAATCAGAAAAAAATTATTTATTACATGAAATAATGCTTATGAGAAAGCCAGAAATTATAGAAATCTTTTTTGATAAGTATCCAAAAGAATTAGCTATGCTAGAGGCTGAGGGCTTATTGCCCTATCAATAGAGAAAGAGAATTTTTTTGAAATTCTCTTTCTCTCGTAATCTATAAGTATTAATCTGTTATTTTTATTCTAAATCAGCTTGAACCATAATTTTTACTAATTCTGCAAGCGTAGTTTTTGGTTTCCAGCCAAGTTCTTTGAGTGCTTTTGATGCATCGCCAATAAGTAAATCAACTTCAGCAGGACGGTAAAAAGCAGGATTAACTTTTACGCGAACTATTCCTGTTGCTGCATCACGACCAACTTCAGATTCTCCTGAGCCGCTCCATGTAATAGCTACACCAATCTCACAAAATGCAAGCTCAACAAATTCACGGACGCTATGCATTTTGCCCGTAGCAATAACATAATCTTCTGCCGTTTCTTGTTGCAACATAAGCCACATAGCTTCTACATACTCTTTGGCGTAACCCCAATCACGCAGAGAATCTAAATTCCCAAGCTCTACACATTCTTGTTTACCATGAGCAATGCGCGCAACAGCTTTAGTAATTTTTCTGGTCACAAATGTCTCCCCTCTGCGCGGAGATTCATGATTAAATAATATCCCACTACAAGCGTACATGTTATATGATTCTCTAAAATTAGTGGTAATCCAGTGGCCGTATAATTTTGCTACTGCATAGGGTGATCTAGGATAAAAAGGAGTAGTTTCTGATTGCGGTATAGCTTGTACTTTACCAAACATTTCACTAGAAGATGCTTGGTAGAACCGTACAGAATTGGTGAG
>CAXNJL010000070.1:0-3667 GCA_964202625.1 Candidatus Babeliales bacterium
AAAAACATTAGATCCCAATCAAAACACACAAGCTCTTCTACGCTTTTTAAAATTACTTGATCAAGAATCTATAGCTTATACAGCAGCTGATACTATTATATCTATAGGACAATTAGCAAAAGATCATGAAATAGAAGTTACCCATGATTTTATTATTAAACGATTAGGCCTTACTGTTGCTCCAGAAATTATAGAAAAAATAATGCAGGCATTAGGCTTTGGATTACGAATAGAACAAAAAGATAAAGAAATTACCTATAAGCTTGTTATTCCAACAGCTAGATCAACAAAAGACGTACAAATAAAAGAAGATATCGTAGAAGAAATAGGAAGATTAGTAGGATATGAAAAAATACCTTTACGTCTACCTACAAGATCTATGGAGCCTAAAAATCTTACTGAAGTAATGCTCACCAGAAAAATAAAGCAAGAGCTTGCATTTGGTCTTTGTATGCATGAGGTGCAAAATTATGCTTTTTATAACGAAGATCTCCTAGAACTTATAGACTATAATCCAACACATGCTCTGAGTTTAAAAAATCCCGTATCTGACAGAGAAAAACGATTAGTGACATCACTGGTTCCACACTTGCTTAAAAATATCAGTCAAAATATTCCAGAACATGAGACTATACGTTTTTTTGAATGCAACAAAATATGGAAACAAAGCTCCAGCTTTTCTGCATCACTTGAATCTCGATCTATTGCAGGAATATTTTTCTCTCGCAAGCAAGAAATCTCTTTTTATGAAACAAAAGCACTGATAGAACAGTTTTTTAGAGCGCTTTTAGTAGATGTTTTATGGATAAAACCATCTCATGACAATCTTGACCCATGGTATAGCAAGCATGAATCAGCTGAACTTTGGCTGCAAGGCAAAAAAATAGGCATGGCTGGAAAAGTTCCCAGCTCTCTTCTTTCTCGTATAAGCGAAGGTAATGCATATGTATTTGAATGTTCTGCTGATAATATCTACGCACATATTCCAGCAAAAAAAATATGCTCGCCATTACAAAAATATCAAGCGACAACTCTTGATATAAGTATATTAATTAATCAAGCTATAACAGTAAGCGCATTAGAAAAAGCTCTTATAAGTTCAGATAAACGTATCCAAGAAGTAAGCTTAATTGATTTTTATGAAAAAGAAGCTTGGGGAGATCAACGGTCACTTACGCTGCGCTGCCTTATTTTTGATGAACAAAAAACACTTACAAAA
This sequence comes from Candidatus Babeliales bacterium, assembly GCA_964202625.1. Classification (GTDB taxonomy): domain Bacteria; phylum Babelota; class Babeliae; order Babelales; family Babelaceae; genus CAXNJL01. The sequence continues at coordinate 1,220 of CAXNJL010000070.1, forward strand.
GAAGAACTTGAAGAAATAAGCAGGCATATGACAGAGTCCATGAAAGCTCTTGGTGGAACTGTTCGATGAAAAAAGTTCTGCTTTTTACGATCTTACTCCTTTTCTTTTTTGATAGAATTACAAAATTATGGGCTCTCTCGTGTTGCATAGAGCCCTTTGAAGCAACCAACTATCTCACCTTTTTACTTACCTATAATCGTGGCGTTTCTTTTAGTTTATTTTCTAGTCCCGATACTACTCTTTTTATACTTGTATCACTTTTTAGCGCTTTTATTACTCTCTTGCTTGGAATATATACGTATAGAGCATGGCTCCAAAATAAAAATATAACCGGTGAACTTTTGGTATGCGTGGGCTCCTGCTCAAATCTTTTAGACAGGTTTTTTTATGGCGCTGTTATAGATTTTATACTTGTGCATTATAAAACATGGAGTTTTGCTATTTTTAATATAGCAGATAGTGCGATTGTTCTTGGTGTGGGCATAATGGCATATCATATATTTTTTATACAAGAATAATATGAACGTATTTTCTTACATAAAAAACAGTATCTCTCGGCTTATTGCTCCCCCTTTTTGTATTGAATGCAGATTCTTTTTACCTAAAAATAATAACACTGGTCTTTATCTTTGTGCAGAGTGCCTAGATTTGATTAAACCCATAGTAAGCAAACAGCTCTTAATTTCGCCTTCTTGCACAGTAACGGTCCATGCGTTAGGCGAGTATACACCACCACTTACCTCTCTTATTCGTGCAAAAAATACCGGTGTACGATCTTCAACGCTGCAACTTGCCGAGCTCATGGCAAGAGCTGAGATTTTAAAGACGCTTTCTTTTGATTATATTGTAGCTGTACCGGTGCATTGGACAAAAAAATTATATCGCGGTTTTAATCAAGCAGAAGAAATCGCCTGTTTTATTGCAAAAAAAACAAACAGTTCCTATATTTCAGGAATTATAAAACATAAAAAAACTCTTAATCAAGGTTCGCTCAATCGCGAACTAAGAAGTTCTAATGTAAAAGATGTGTTTGCTCTTAATAATAAAAGCGCATGTTTTAAAAAAAAACATATATTACTTATTGATGATGTTATGACTACAGGATCAACTATTACTGCTGTTGCGCGCACGCTTATGCTAGCAGAACCAGCATCTATAACAGTATTTGTTGGTGCAAGGGTTGTTGATTGATTGCTATAATATAAAAAAATTTTGCAAGAAGTACGAATATATGGTAGATTACGCTTTAAAATGATCTTTAATTTTACTACTTTTTTTTCTAAAGGATTTCAATGCAAAAGCATAAAAACAGTTCACCTTATTTTATTTTATCTTTACTTTTATTGTTACCTGGCTGTAACTATAATCCATTGTCATGGATCAAAAAGGATTCATGCTGTGGCGATTCTTCTCATGGTGGAGAAGTATTATATACTCTTAACGGAAAACCAGTTATCACTGTTGACTCGTTAAACAAAGATATTCAGATGATTATTGAAAAGCGTCCTGAATATGAACAATATATGAAGATAAATGAAAATCATTTTAAAAAATTGGTTTTTGAAGAAAAAGTACATTTAGCACTTGCTGAAGAATGGGCTAAGCGTAACAAACTTCAAGCTAGCAAAAAGTTCCAAGATGATTTAGATCAAACTAAAAAACATATGTTCTTTGCAGCGTTCCAAGAAGATACCGCTAAGAATATTGCTATTTCTGACGAAGATGCAACAGCATTTTATGACAAGAGCGAATATAAAGCTCATTTTAAATCTCCTGCTGGCACAAAAGCTGTAGTGGTAGAATTTAATGATGACAAACAAGCTCTTGATTTCTTAAAGCGCGCTAAAGCTCCAGAAGCTGACTTTGCTGCTCTTGCAAAAGCTATGCAAAAAGAAGTTGCTGATTTAGGACTTGTTTCTGAGCACAGCTTCCAAGTTAACAAAGTTCTTAAAGCTAAATTACTTTCTCTTGTTGCTCCTGAAACAGGATTAGTAAAAGCTGACGATAAAACTTTCTATGTTTATAAAGCTTCTGAAAAGAAAGCTGCTGCTGACACAGCGTTTGCTGACTTAGATACTGACAAAAAAGAAGGTATCAAAAATATGATGAAACAAGAACACTTTAAAGGTGCTCTTGAATCAGCATTTGAAAAGTTAGCTGCTGAAGCAAAAGCAGTAAGAAATGATGCTTACTTTAATAAAGATCAAGAAGCTGCAGTTGCTCCGGCAACTCAAGCAGAATCTCTTTAAGGTACTGCACAATAACAGTTTTTAGTGTTATACTAACAGGGAGTTTACCTAACCGTAAACTCCCTGTTTTTTTGCATGCATTTACAAAGGATTAAAATACTATGAAAAAAAATATACTCTTTTTTCTTATAAGCTATATGGCGTCTACATATACAGAAAAAATTCTTATTGATAAGATCGTAGCTACAGTCTATCATCC
>CAXNJL010000071.1:0-3603 GCA_964202625.1 Candidatus Babeliales bacterium
GCATCTGATACGCAAACAAATACAAAATTAACACCACGTAATGCTTTTGTTGCCGTAGGTCCAGCAACAGGAATAGCTTTAGCTACTTTTACCCAAGCTTCTTTTAAAGAAAAAACAGATACAGAACCTGAAACAAAAGTAGACGATCATGTCACCGTAGCTCCAACAGTAGCTTTGGATGGTGATACGAATGCTGTTAAAATTCAAAATACTGCAACACTTACTACTATTAACGATCTTTATTTTGATCCACTGTTACAAAAACTTTTTATTGCCCTTTCTGTTACTTCTGGAAATAGTTCTGGTGATGGAGCACGCTCTGTACTGCTTGGATCTTTGGATAATGGCAATCTTATATTTTCTGCTAGTGCGCCAGATGGAGCTTTTGCTGGCATAGACACACTGGTAGGAACAGGAAATTCTAACACAAGTTCAGAAATTCTTAAAATACGCACCATGCATACCAGCACACGACTGGTCTATATGATTCTTGTTAATAATAACGGCGTCTATGCTTTACCACTTATTAATATCCCAGGCGATACGTGCAGTACAGTAGCTTCTAAAACAGCTGTGCCTAAAAATAAATTTTCTGATCTATTCCCGTATCAATTTCAGTCTCGTTTTTTAAATCAACCAGCAACGCAACCAGCTGATATGGAAAAACTTACAAATATTAATTCTGCAGCAAAAATTGGCGGATCTATAAGTTTAGCTGGAGCAATAAACGAAATACAAGTTTCAACCGACGCGGTATTTGTAAGTACAAAATTTGGCGTTTTTAGATCGCAAGCAATTTTTACATCTAATGGCCTTATAGGTTGTTGGACCGATTGGCAGCCTGCTGCTGGCATAGAACAAAATCTTTTTGGTTTTGCTTATGATCCATTTGCTGCTTCTTTTTGGACCATTTCTCAAACATCCGATACAAGTACCTTAAAAAGATCAGATTGGTCAGATTATGCTCTGCAAGAACAGTTCCCCCAAAAAGACGGTGGTGTGCAAACAGTTGCAACCTTTAGCATAAACAGCTTTTCTGTTATTGCTACTGGCGGAAACAATAAACTTACGCTCACCAAAACTGGTGATATCTCAGGACCCACACAACCATTAACGTATACGTATGATTTGCCTGATATTGGAGCAGTTACGAGTATTACCTATGTGCAAGATTGGTTTGTAGTTGGCGGCAGCACAGGAGTTGCCGTACTTGCAGCTCAAAATGGAACTGGTTGGGACGAAACTGATTTTACGCAACTCAAACTATTTTCATGGAAAAAAATAGGTACGTATACCAATGTACGTACGCTCGCAACACAAAACTCTTTATTATATATTCTTACAGATAAGCTCTTAGATTCTTGTGTACTTACACAAAATAGTATAAAAAATAATACATGCTCAGTAAGCTTATTAGCATCAGTAGATACTATCATGGGAAATCCTGAAACATTTTCTGATTTTGTTAGTACCGATTCTCTTATGTTTCTTGCTACTACAAAAGGACTTTTAGCTTCGCCTATTTTAAATCCAAGCTGGTCTCAAGTTCATCTTAACGAAAGTCCTGGTGCTGTTTCTGCTCTTTATCTTACCGTAGGGGCTACTGGATCTACACTTTATGCTCTTGCAAGTTCAGCTTCACTGCACCAAAGCCGTATCTATAGACTTGCGATTATGAATAGCCAAGTAACATCGTTTGAAGATTATTTTATTAAAGATGTTCCTACATTTTTTGTATCTATGGGAAATTTTAGAAACTATATGACAAACAATGGAGCGCTTTTTGAATTTTCTCGCAGTAAATATATATATCAGCCAGTTGTGTTAGATAAACTATCGCCAGATTTTCGCTTTGGCGTATTTCAGCTGGGACTGCGAGCAACGCCCCTTGTTTCGTTGCCGTCTACAGCGCATACCATAAGAAGATTGGCATATGATCCGGCTACGGGTAACATGCTTGCTTATGGTGATTTTGGTATAAAAATTAACTACTAAAGGACCAAGAATGCATCTTTGTTATCTACTATTATTTTCTTTTTTTATAAGCTCAGATCTTTTTTCTTTGGCGCCACTTAACATTATAAGACCGTACGATGAAACATTTCTCTTTTTGCCGCTTGATTGTTCGCGCGGAGAATTCAATGTTTTATATGAAAAAAGTACATCAGTATGGGCTGTTCAAGATGACTTTGATAATGAATGTACAGATTTTTTAGCAAAAAAAGTAAATCCTCTTCACATCTATCAAACAAAACAAGATGGCCTGGGGATGCTCAAAGGGTTTAAAACTGATTCTGCAATTGGGCAATTAGCACAAGTGTTTACTGTTGATGACGACAATAACGATAGGGGTCATTTTTTGCCCTGTGGAAATCTTTCATTCCAAAATGCTATTATCACAGGCCGCTATACAAGAAAACATATAAGCTTTACCGCTTCGCTCCCGATATGTTCTATTGAACTTAATCATGTTTATTGGAAAGATCTTACCGAGAATAAAACGGCAGAAGACGCACTCGCTCACACCTATCTTACTGATGATTTTAGTGCAAATTTACAAAAATTAGGATGCTTGAATAATAATGGGTATAAAAGAGTAGGCTTATCTGATCTTTATATTGGTACAACCTATAATCAAATTTTTCCTCGCCGTGATGAAATAATCAACACCGTGGGGCTGCAAGCACAAGTAGGGCTCACCTTGCCAACCGGAAAAAAAAGAGATAATAGTACGGTGCTTGGATTTGAATTTGGGAATAATGGCTCTGTGGGAGCTGTTTTTGCAGGGGGTCTTGATCTTGCCTTTGCGCATTATTTACGCGCTGGAGCTAATGCTCAGTTTTTATACGTGTTTGGAAACAATTTTAATACTCGCGTAAGAACTGATCCTGCACAAACTGATCTTTTATTTTTACAGCAAGCAAAAGTATATACCAAGTGGGGACTCACTCAAAAGTTTTATCTGTATGCTGAGCTTTATAGAATATATAAAGGCATATCTCTGCAAGCAGCTTATCAGTATCTTAGGCATGAAAAAGATACTGTGTATATGCATTCTGATAAATTCTATCAGCCGCTTGCAAATAACTCTCTCAGTTTACAAGAATGGACCATGAACACCATGGTGTTTAAGCTACGAGCTGAACCTGAAGCAGAATTAGCTGATCGTGGCTGGTCGCCACGTGCTGAACTTTTTTATAAAAAAGGTTTTAATGGACGAAATGCGTTTTTGAGTGACAGTATCGGTGGTCATATAAGTATAAGCTTTTAATTTTTTTATTTAGGAATAGTATGAATATCTCTTTTTTAAAAACATCTTCTCTTTGTTTACTCTTAATCGTATTTTCTTCTGGGTGTGGAAATAAAAATAAAAAAAACATACAAGAAAAAAAAGGTGAAACGACTATGGTCAATAATAAGAAAAATATAAAAATAATTCTTGGTAGCACCAGAGAACAAAGCATGTCAAAAAAAATTGGCCTTGCTCTTAAAAATCTTGTAGATAAAAAAGGAACTATTAATGCAGAAATTATTGATCTAGGCGATTACTCTTTACCTTTTTTATATGAGCAAGCAGCTCCTGCAAGAAGAACAGAAATTACC
>CAXNJL010000072.1:0-3543 GCA_964202625.1 Candidatus Babeliales bacterium
AGTGCGTAATCAACTGTTAACAGAAATAACTGATTTTTGGGATACTCCTACGCAGTGTGCATCACAAATAGCTCGAGAACATATATATCAGGGGCATCCGTATAGCAGACATATGCTCGGCTCGCACGAATCTCTCGTACGTATAGAAAGAAACGATTTACTTGATGCGTATAAAAAATATATTACTCCGCAAGAAGCAGTAATTATTGTTGTAGGCGATCTAGAAAAGCTTAATGTAATGGATATTTTGAATGAAAAACTTGGTTCATGGCAGGGGCCACAAGTTCCAGTTTTAACCTATCCTAAGCTTTTGCCTCTAACTGCTTTAACTATTAATCATCCTATGAATCGTGACCAGATAGTTTTAGGCTTTTGTGGCGTATCAGTAGAAAGAATGCATCCTGATTATGATAAATTGCTTCTTTTTGATCAGATTTTTACGGGCGGCGTTTTAGGTTCTATGAATTCTCGGCTTTTTGCTTTACGAGAACAATCAGGTTTATTTTACACGATCGGCGGCTCTTTATTGAGTAATTCAGATAGACAGCCAGGCATGATTTTTATTAAAACCATAGTTTCTGCTGATAGGTTAGAAGAAGCAGAAAAATCTATAGCGCATGTTATAGATACTGCTATAGATATGCTAGAACCTGAAGAATTTATACAGGCAAAACAGGCTCTTATTAACTCTTTGGTTGATAATTTTGCTACCAATAAGCATATGGCTGTAGCATTTTTATTTTTAGATATTTTTAAGCTTGGCAAAAACTATTTTGATACACGTGCAGCTGCGCTAGAAGCAGTAACAAAAGAAGAAGTTCAAGCTGCTGTGAGAAGATATTTAAGGAGCGATGCTATGCTTAAAATTCGTATCGGGAGAGTTTAGTTTTTGTGGACAGTATAGATATATTCAAAAAAACTATTTACGATTATTATCAAGATAATCGACGTGATTTTATATGGCGTAGAGACCCTACGCCCTATCAGGTTGTTGTTTCTGAAATTATGTTACAGCAAACACAAACAGCACGAGTAGTTGCAAAATACACCCAATTTATTACCGAGCTGCCAAGTTTCCAAGCTCTTGCCGCTGCAACAACACGACAGGTGCTTGTGCTCTGGCAGGGGCTTGGCTATAACAGGCGCGGGCTTGCTTTGCATGATCTTGCTAAGCAGGTTGTAGAGCAGTATGGTGGTGTTTTGCCATCAGATCCAGAGCTATTACAAAAGTTTAAAGGTATTGGTCCTGCAACCGCAGGCTCTATTTGTGCATTTGCTTTTAATAAGCCAACGGTATTTATAGAAACCAATATTCGCTCAGTGTTTATACATGCTTTTTTTAAAGATAAAGAACAGGTGCATGATAAAGAGCTTTTGCCACTTGTAGAAGCTGCGCTAGATAAAAACAACTCAAGAGAATGGTATTATGCGCTTACTGATTATGGTGTTATGCTTAAAAAAACATGCAAAAATCCAGCACGCAAAAGTGCTCATCATCAAGTGCAATCGAAATTTGAAGGGTCTACTAGGCAAATTCGTGGTTTAATTCTTAAGATGCTCGCAGAACATTTTTCCCTTACTCAAGAACAAATAATCGCGTATATCCCCCGTGATAAAAATAAAATACTAAAAATTTTAGATATATTATCTCAAGAAAAAATAATTAAAGAACGAGATGCTACTTATTTTTTATAGGTTTTATCCAAAAACAGAAGAAAACTACCTTGATATTTATCCAAAAATAAGCGAAACTATCCCCTATAAATATCCAAAAATAAAGGTGGGAATATGAAAAGATCGATAGATTCAGTTTTATTAGCATGGAAAGAAGATGCTTTGCGCAAGCCACTCTTGTTAAGAGGTGCTCGGCAAGTGGGCAAGACCTATGCTGTACGAGAACTGGGTAAAACATTTGAGCGTTTTGTTGAAATCAACTTTGAATTTGATACAGAGATAGCTTTTATTTTTGGGAAAAATTTAGATCCGCACAGAATTATTCAAGAGATATCTTTATTAAAAAAAACACAAATAATCCCGGGAAAAACACTCTTGTTTTTCGACGAGATACAAGTAACCCCTGCTGCGGTTCTTGCATTGCGGTATTTTTATGAGATGCTTCCTGAATTACATATTATAGCTGCTGGCTCTTTGCTCGATTTTGCGTTGGAGCATGTAGGATTACCTGTTGGAAGAGTTTCTTCTTTTTATATGTATCCATTGTCTTTTAGTGAATTTTTACAAGCAACAGATAACGAGCTACTTATGGCGGAGATTTATAAAAATTCTTTTGATTTTAGTGATACTATTCATAAACGATTATTAGAATTAGTGGGTGAGTATTGTGCTATAGGTGGCATGCCAGAGGCTGTAAGGCTGTGGGCAACTACAAGAGATGCTCTTGGCTGTTTCTTGATACATCAATCGCTTATTACTACCTATAGAAATGATTTCGAAAAATATGCAACAAAGCTACAAATTAAATATGTTAATATTTTATTTGATTCTATCCCGAGACAGCTAAGCAATAAGTTTGTTTATAGTAATATATCGCAAGATTATCGTGCCCGTGATCTGGCGCCTGCGCTTGATTTATTAGTAACTGCTGGAGTTGTTCATAAGGTATATAAAACAGCGGGGAACGGAATCCCACTGGGAGCAGAAATGGATCTTAAAGACTTTAAAATTATCTTTATGGATATCGCGCTCGCGCAATCAATTTTAGGTGTTGATCTAGCTGCCTGGATTATTAATCCCCTTGCTGAATTTGTTAATAAAGGATCACTTTTAGAGGCATTTATAGGCCAAGAACTGTTGGCGTATCTATCACCACTTAAAAAACAGCAACTTTTTTATTGGAGAAAAGAAGAATCTTCAAGTACTGCAGAATTGGATTACCTTATTGCTCGCGGCACACAAGTTATACCTATAGAAGTGAAAGCTGGCAAGGGAACAGCGCTTAAAAGTATGCACGTTTTTTTAGAAAAACATCAACAATCACCTTATGGAATAAGGTTTTCTAGTAATACCTATTCTTGTTTTGAAAAAATATATTCATATCCCCTTTATGCCGTTGACACAGCTTTAAAGTTTTTATAAAAAGCATAAAAAGTGGGGAAGTTTTAAAACTTCCCCACTTTAGTAACAACTCTAGATCTAGGAGTAAATAAAAGATTATGTGTATTCTTTAAAGTAAGTCTTAGCGGTATAATCCTTTACTCGTTTCTATATCATAAAGTGTTAATCTTTGTCTTATTTTAATTGGTTCTTTATCACAATAATTTTGTAATCCAGAACGAGCTTTTTTGTAAGTATAGTTATCGCAATCACAGCACTTGCCTGAATTATACGTAACTTGCAGTAAGCTTAAAGCTATTAAAATAGTAAAAAATTTTTTCATCGTAACGTACCTGTACTTATCATAGGCTTATTATACGATGGAATTTCTTCGCCAATATCAAATTCAACCTGATCAGGATCTTGCGTGTTAAGCGAAGAAGTAAAATCAACATCAACTTTTCTTGATAAATAAGCACTTTTATTTTG
>CAXNJL010000073.1:0-3494 GCA_964202625.1 Candidatus Babeliales bacterium
CCAGCCATTACATACTGCTGAATTTGCAAGTGGAATTCCTGGTTGCTATGTTCCAAAAGACATAACAGTACGTGACTGTGAATCTATTATTAATGGTTTATGTGATGATATACCAGAAGCTGCTTTATACATGATAAGCACTTTAGAAGAAGCTTTTGAAAAAGCAAAAAAACTTTTAAAAGAAGTTGAACAAAAAGAAAATACAGCATCATGAAATTTTCTCTTTTAGGTCCTGATCTAAAAAACAGCTATGAAATTCTTTGGCTAGAAGTAGAAACATCGCTTGGTAATTTTGTTATACAAGATGGCCATGCTCCGTTACTACTTATACTCAAGCCAAATCAGGAAATTATATTTTCTTTCTATGATGGAACTATCGAAAAACAGATGATTCCTGGTGGTATTTTAGAAATAACACGTTCTGATGCAACATTACTGCTTAACGAATAGAAATCTGTGCTACAAAAACAACTTATCGGCTCTATAGTAACAGGCTCTCTTGCAGAAGGTCTTAGTATGCGCGTTGCGCCAACTACAGATCTTGACGATATAAAAACAGGGAAATTTGTATCCATAGAAAGTAAAAAAAATCGCTTTTTTTGTCTTATAACAGATTTAAAATTAGATGTAGCTCATTCTGATATTTTGCTTTTTCCGCCTACACATACAGAAAAATTGTTACATAAAGCATTACAACATAAAGATATCTTTGCAACAGCTTTATTAAGGCCTATGCTTGCTATCGATGAACAACACAAAATAACTCCGGTTAAAACTATACCTGCTCATTTTTGTCCGGTATATCCGGCAACAAAATATGATATTGCTCTTATTTTTGGCGATGAACATGATAGTTCAAAAAATTTCTTTAGAATAGGCTCACCTCTTGATATGGATGCAGCTGTCTGTATTAATTTACCCAAACTTACCGAACGAAGTAATGGGATTTTTGGTAAAACAGGAACAGGAAAAACATTTCTTGCCAGGCTGGTTCTTGCGGGGTTAATTAAGCACGATAAAGCAGTTAATCTTATTTTTGATATGCATAGTGAATATGGCCTACAAGCAAGAAAGGAAAATTCAACTGAATCTTTTGTTAAGGGTCTTAAGACTTTATTTGGTCATAAAATAACTATTTTTTCTCTAGACGCAGCATCTACCAGACTTCGTGGTGGAGCTCCCGATGTAGAAATAGTGCTCAGCTATAGCTCTATTAGTCTTGAAGATATTATTTCTCTTAACGAAGAGCTTAATCTCCATCCAACAGCTTGTGAAGCTGCTTATCTTATTGCGGCTAAACATAAAAGAGATTGGTTGTCCGCCCTTCTTTCTAATGGAGAACGGTTAAAAGATTTTGCACATGAGCTAGGCGCTCATCCTGAATCAATAGCTGCGCTTTATCGAAAATTAAAACAGATAGAACGATTACCATTTTTTTCTCCAACACAAACTGCCAGAGAAGACAGCATAGATCTTATGCTTGATTATATCGATCGCGGCATATCTATTATTGTTGAATTTGGTAATTACACCTCAAGCTTTTGTTATCTTCTTGTGGCTAATATTATTACTCGTAGAATCCATGCTGCTTACATAAAAAAAACCGAACGCTTTCTTGGTACACACAAAGCATCTGATGAACCTAAAAAGCTCATGATTACCATAGAAGAAGCTCATAAATTTCTCAACGTACAAGCTGCACGCCAAACTATCTTTGGCACCATAGCACGAGAAATGCGTAAATATTATGTCTCTTTATTAATTATAGATCAAAGACCATCAGGAATTGATCCAGAGATTTTATCCCAAATCGGGACTAAAATTATTGCTCAACTTAACGACGAAAAAGATATCCATGCGGTACTCAACGGCATGCATAATAGTAACCAATTAAAAACTATTTTAGCTTCACTAGACTCCAAAAAACAGGTGCTTTTAGCTGGTCATGCTATAGCTATGCCACTGGTTATTCAAACACGTGAATATGACCAAAAATTTTATAGCGATATGCTCTCTGTTGAAAAACAACATATTACTAACTCTTCTTTATCAGAACTCGTTCAAGAATTATTTTAATGCGCATTTTTTCATATATTTTTTTATTATTTTTTATTTTTTTTAGCAACCAGAATAGTGCTCAAAAAAAACAGTTAACCCATTTTTTTAGCTCAAAGCATCCTGATGCTCAACTGATAAAAGAGCCGGTAGCATGGCAAGTGAAATTTCTTTATGGGACCTATGGGATGCAAACTCTGGGCAAAAAATTAGTTTCTCTCTTTGGAAAACATGCAACAACAAGAGAAGCTCATTTAAAATTTTCTACTGATAAAAAGCTTACTAAAAAACAGATAGATTATTATCTAAAATGTTATAAAAATTTTATAAACATGCAAGAGTTTATAATTCCAGAACAAGGGTTTAGTTGCTTTAACGACTGGTTTATCCGTTCACTTAAAAATCAAGAAAAAGATCGCCCACTAGAAAAAAACCTACACGCAATAAGTTCACCAGCAGATAGCAAGTTACTGATCATACCGAATCTTTCACAAGACACACAAGTCACCATAAAAGAACAAGCTTTTAATCTAGAAACTTTTTTACAAGATAAAAATTTAGCTCAAAACTATACAGGCGGGCTTATGATGATTTTTAGATTAGCTCCCTACGATTATCACAGGTACCACTATCCCATAGACTGTACCGTGTCTCAAGAGGTGCGTGTTCCTGGTATATACCAATCGGTAAACCGCAGGGCATTTTACGCAGGAGCAAAACCACTTACGGTTAATAAACGCTCATATGAACTAGTAACTCCAGCAGGATCAATTGCCAAATTTTCAGATAAACCGATTATTATGGTACAAGTTGGCGCAACTGCAGTTGCAAGTATTGTGAATCATTTTACCGTGTTGCCAAAAGACACGATATTTACTCGTGGTTCAGAAACCGGATACTTCCAGTTTGGTGGCTCCACTATTGTATTATTGTTTAAAAAAGATACGATTATAGCAGATAAACAGATAACAAAAAACTCTCTTGCTGGATATGAAACTGCTGTTAAAGTACGTGAAACTATCGCGCACTGGAAAATTTAAAATTTTTACAGGAAAACTCTATGTCACATGCTATTCTCCAAGTAGAGCGTCTTAAAAAGACATTTACTACAAAAAAATGGTTTAAAGATCCGATCTCGTTTACGGCAGTAAACGATGTTTCTTTTGATCTTAAAAAAGGTGAAATCTTAGGCCTCTTGGGACCTAACGGCGCAGGAAAAACTACTATTATTCAAATGCTCCTTGATCTGCTTACGCCAAGCTCTGGCACTATCAGTTATTTTGGCAAAAACATAGCAGATCACAGACATGAAATTTTAGAACAAGTTTCATTTGCATCAACCTATCTTAAGCTTCCCGGTTCACTTACTGTTGCTGAAAATCTTGATGTATACGGAAAACTATATGGCATGCCAAAAGATTTTCGCAAACAACAGATTA
>CAXNJL010000074.1:0-3482 GCA_964202625.1 Candidatus Babeliales bacterium
TTCGATTTATTATGAACGATAAAAGACTGTTTTCAGTTCCTAAAATATTAGAAACGCCAAAGGCGTCCCATTCGGACGACATTAAAAACTTAGAAATTTTAAGAAAACTTATCGATTAATAAAAATGCGCCATAAAACAGGAATAAATATTCTCCTCATTTTACGGCGCATACATAAAGCAGTGCTTCTACTAATACTACCAAAAGAAGCTTTTATATATTCTCAGAAAAAAAGAGCTTAAACAATTTGTTTTAAAAATAAGATGATGCGACAACACAAAAAAGCCTTTTTGCGTTAAAAAATGTTGCTTTTACAAGAAAAAAGGGCATTGCGCAACAAGCACAATGCCCTTTTTTATCTATAAAAATCTATACGGTATCAGGAGTTTCTGTATAACATTCAACTCTATCGTCTTGTTCCCAAGCATCAAAGCTATCAATTAAAAATGCGCACTCAAATCCAGTATGAACTTCTTTGACTGATTTTTTATCTCGTTGCAAGCTTTTTATGGAGCCCTCCCCAACTTTATGCTTGCCTCTCCACACAACCACTGTACCATCTTTTGAGAATTTTCCAGACCGAACATACGCTCCAGCAATAATTCCTAAATTTTTAATATCAAAAACCTTTAAAACAGTCGCTTCGCCGATTTTCTTTTTAATCATTTTAATTGGCTTGCCGGCTTCAATTCTTGCTTCGATATCTTCAAGTAATTTATAGATTATATCAAAAAGCAATGTTGTTACTTTTATTTTTTGGCTCAACAATAAAGCAACGGTATCTCTTTTTACGTGCAAACCATATATCAATGATTTTGTATCGCCAGCAAGAACAACGTCACTCTCTGTTATTGCACCAATTCCTGCATGAATAACATTAATATCTTTTTTAAGCCTTAATGCTAATCGCTTAATTGCGGTAACAAGAGCTTCTTGAGAAGATACGCCTTCTGTTTTAAGAATAATATTAAAGGCATCTTTGTGCGAAGACTGATTAATAAAAGAAGCTCGAGAATCCGGAACTATCTTTTTATGTTTAATCTGGTCAGCAGAAACAACTTTAAAGTCATCGCCAACATAAGGAATGTCTTCAAAGCCGCTTACAGAAACTGGGACTGAAGGCACTGCGGCCAGAACCCTTTTTCCTTCTGAATTAATAAGCGATGTTATCTTCCCATAAGTTTTGCCTGCAGAAAAAACGTCGCCTATGCGCAAAATACCATTATGACAAATTACTGTAGCTACAGGGCCTCTGCCTCTTTCCAGCTTTGATTCTAGAATAAAGCCTTGTGCTGGCATTTCTGGATGAGCCTCGAGCTCCATCATTTGCGCCTGTAAAACTAAAATATCTAATAAATCTTGAACGCCGGCTCCTGTTTTTGCAGAAATAGGAACAACAACAGTTTGTCCGCCCCATTCTTCGGGAACAAGATCATACTGAGTGAGTCCTCGCTTAACATGCTCTATCTGCGTAGCAGAAACTTTATCCATTTTATTAATAGCAACTATAATTGGCAGATGTGCCGCCTTAGCTTGCTTTATAGCCTCAACGGTCTGAGGCATAACTCCATCATCTCCAGCGACGACTAGAATTGCTATATCTGCAACCTTTGAACCCCGTGCGCGCATCATTGAAAATGCTTCGTGCCCAGGCGTGTCGAGAAAAACAATGCTTCCTTGGTCCATTTTTACTTCATATGCACCCAAGTGTTGCGTAATTCCACCTTTTTCACGGGCTGCTACGCGCGTCTTGCGTATATAATCAAGTAAAGTAGTTTTTCCATGGTCGACATGTCCCATAACGACAACAATCGGCGATCTTTCTTCTTTCTTTCCGTAACCAACAACTTCTGACCTTCTAGCGGAAGCGCTTTCAGCCTTTTTTGCTACTGTTGAATCCGCCAATGGTATATTGTAATGTGTAACAAGCTGCTTAATAACAGTTTCAGAAATAATACTATTTCTGTTTGCTAAAAGTCCCTGCTTAATTAAAGTCAAAATAACTTCATTTAATGGCTTTTCTGCCTTTTCAGCAAAATCACTCACCGTCATAGGGGCAACAATAAACGTACCAAAAGCTTGAACTGCGGCTACAGTTGGCCGAGACTCATTTTTTTCCTGAATTTCTGGCAAAGCAGACTGGGAGGTTTTATCTTCCGTTACAGCATTCTTTGCAAAAGATTTTTCAAGCAATAATATTGCCTCGTCAGACAAAATAGACATATGACTTGGGACATCAAAATTATTATCTTTTAATACCTCTAGAATATCCTTACTGGAAACCCCTATTTTTTTAGAAAATTCGTATACCCTCAAAGACATTTGTTCTACCTGTTCTCTTGAAAAAATATGTGCTGTGTTTTATAAGTCAACTAATGACTATTTGTCTTCATCCGACTTAACTATGTGAATAGAAATTCCCGTTAAATCTGAGGCAAGAGCTATATTTTGCCCCATTTTGCCAATAGCAATTGAGCGCTGGTCATCATTGACCCATATATTTGCGCTCTTATCCTCTAAGAGCTCTATTCTATTAATTTCGGCCGGCCTCAAGGCGTCTCTAATGAGATCCTCCATTGTTCCCTGCATGCTAAGAATATCTATTTTTTCCATGCCAAGCTCTTTAAGTATAGGCTTAATTCGAGCGCCGCCTATGCCTACGCATGTCCCAACAGGGTCAATATTTTTATCATGAGAAATAACCAAAACTTTTGATTTGTAGCCGGCTATTCTCACTATTTTTTTTATTTCAACTAACTTTTCAAAGACTTCTGGAATCTCAGCCTCAAAAAGCCTCTTTAAGAAGTCCGGATTAATCCGATCCAAGATAAGTTGATTTTCATTGCGAGGCTCAACTAAAACTTCTTTTAAGAGCGCCTTAACAGTATACCCTATAACAAACTTGTCAGTAGGAATAGAGAGCGACTTTGGCAAAAAGGCCAATGTGTCTTCTACTTTTATAGTTATGCCGTTATATTCACATTTATGGACTGTTCCATGAACAAGCGTTCCTTCTTGGTCGTGGAAGCGCTTATAAACAACTTCAGCTTCTATTGCGCGTATCTTTTGGGCAATAATATTTTTTGCCTTTAAGATTTCAATACGCCCAATGGGCAGCAAAAAGGGAGTTTTTATTAATTGCTCTAGCTCAGCAGAGGGATTAATAATTCGGGCCCTGCGCAAACTAATTTCAGCGTCTTCGTCTTTTACTAAAGAGGTAATTTTTTTATGAGAATATATTTCGATTTCATCCGTTTTTTTATTATATTCAACGACCAAATCTATAAGAGGGTACTTTTTTGCATAGGCAGCAAGCATGCCTTCGCACATAATAGCGCTTAGCGTTGCCCTGTCTAGGCCTTTTTCTTCTACAAGTTCTTCTATGACTTGAGATAGCTTCATATTTTCCCCTGGTGTTTCAATATTAAATATTCTAATAACCTTGTAATTATAGCAAAAAAAAAATTAAATAAAAAGCCCGAA
>CAXNJL010000075.1:0-3453 GCA_964202625.1 Candidatus Babeliales bacterium
TATTAATTTTGATGGGTGGAAATGTTTAAATTGTGGTAAAGTAATAACACGTAAAGAAAAAACTATAGAGTTTGATGCGTTTAGTTTATTTTATCAACAACAAAAATGTAACACGAATAAAAATTAATTACTTATGTCTTATTTCTTAGCTGTACACACTACTTATTCATCTATAAAAATAGGTATTTTTAACAATAACACTATGCTTTTTTCTTCTCAAGAAGAAACAAAAAAAGCCAGCAAAAATTGTATAGTTCTTATAGATGATTTGCTCAAGAATGCTTGTCTCTTGTTAAAAGATATAAGCTGTTTGATTGTTTATAGGGGGCCCGCTCCCTTTACTACACTACGTGTTTCTGTCGCAACCGTTAATGGGCTAGCTTATGCTCAAAATATTCCAATAATAGGAGTTGACGGATTAGCTTGTTTTGCAGAAGAACAAAAAGATACAGCTTTTGGTCAAACAATAGTTTTATTGAATGCTTTTGGTAAAGATCTTTACGTAGGTATCTACGATACAGAAGAAGATTTTCTTATATATAATGAATGCATGTCGTTAGAAAATCTTCTTATACATATTGTTCAGTATAATAAATCAGTTAAATGTGTTGGTAATGGAGCCAGTCTCTATGCTCAAGAACTTATGGCCGCAGCGCCGGAAAGAGTTTTTATCCCAGAAAACAATCCAGAAACCTGTTCATTAGAATCAGTGGCCAAGACAGGCTTTGAACTCTGGCAACAAGGATCTTATTCTTTTGATCAAATCATGCCCCTTTATTTAAAAAATCATCCCGCACAAAAAGCTTTCTAGATACCAATAAATACCCCTTTTTTATTTTTTTGTTTCTTAAGAAGAGACAAAGATTATATTCTTGAAGAGAATACATAAAAGGGGATAATTGTATGAAATATATCTATACTTTTTTAGCTGTAGTTTATGTAGTATCACAATCATGTTTAAGTTATGCTGCTCAGCAATCTTTTGACCCTAACATAGCTGTTCTCCAGTGGCATAAGTTCTATGACGAACCATTAGATAGAGAATTAAAAGAATTAAAAGATGAGTTTAAACTCGGAGATCTACTCTTTAAAGATATGATTAAAGATTTTGAAGCTTTGGCTAAGGGAGAAAAAATCTTACCAAGATTAGTCAGAGGTACAGAGCTTTTATTGTTAAAAAAAGCACAAGAATTTTCTGATACTTTTCATAAAAATTATAAAGAGGAAATAGCGCAATGGGCTATTCTTTTTGATGAAAATCAAGATAGCCATACTGAATTACAATTAAAAAATTTAATTAAAGCATATGCGTTACTCAAAGTTTTTGATAAGTGTATGTTAGATGATTTTAAAAAAATGGCAGCAGGAGAAAACCTTTCACCGAGAATAGTTCCTACAAAAAAAGAAGGCTTTTGCCAAGAAGTAGAAAAAATATATATGGATTTTTTTCAGCACTATACTACTGAAATAAAAAAAGTAACAAGCCAGGTAAATTCTAGAGAAGAAGAATGGGAAAAAGAGAAAAAGCTTAGCTTCGGTGACAATCAAGAAAAGCTTTTAGAGGACGATCTTCTTGATAGAAGTAATAAAGATTTTTTGAAACATGATCTCTTAGAAAATAAAAAAGAATATAGAACTGAATGCTTAGCTGCCCAAAAGCAAGGCTTACCATGGTATGATTGGGTTTTACTGCAAGAAAAAAACGAAGAATAACTTATAAGCTACGAATAATGCCCAAAGAAACAGCAACAGCTTGTAAAGCGCGCAAAACACCTTGAGTAAGTTTTACTTGAAAAAAATTATGAGAAAGCGCAAGGTCTAATTCTTCTGGCATAAACCCTGATTCTGGACCCATCAAAACTAGTATATCAAGGTTTTTTTTGTTATTTTTTGCTTGTAAGAGATCTATGAGAGAAGCTCCTGCAGGATCGCATACTATTTTTAATGCTTTTGAGTTATCAAAAGAAGCTATGCTATCTTTATAAGCTAAAGGCTTTTGCAACACTGGCAGAACATAATTTTTTGATTGTTCTGCTGCAGCAATAATAACAGCTTGAAGTCGATCAAACTCTTTTTGAGTAATTGATTGTTGTGACTTATGAGTTACTACTAATTGTATGGTATTAACACCTATTTCTACCGCCGAATAAACAGCTTCTTCTAGCGCTTGTCTTTTAAGCAAGGGTAATATAAGAGTAACTGCCGGGCTTAATGGTTGCTGTATTTCTATGTTTTTTACATATATTCTAAGAAATTTTTTAGCAAAGAAGAGTAGTTCAGCATGAACGATATGTGTTTTATCAAATAAAATTAATGGTTCATTCGGCTTCATGCGTAGAACGGTAGAAAGGCGCCGCATTAATTCTTGATCATGAATTTCATGCGTAGTGTTTGGGCCGGGTACTATAAAAAAATCTGTATAAAAAGCGAATATATGTTTTTCTGACATGTTATTTTTTTATTCTTAAAGAGGTATACCATCCTTGAATTGAATCACGTAAAAATCCGTACGTTAAAGCTATTTTTATAGCAATCGTACAGAGATATTTTTCAAGCCAATTTAATTTTTTAATTTCAGGAATAGGCATTTCTTCTGAGTTATTATCTGCAAAAAAATCTTCTAAATTATTGTTATTGTTTTCATGAGAAGTATCTTGTTTAGATTCTTGAGCACTGGTATCTTGATACGGAGTATGCTGCATCGTTTTTATAGGAACGATAAGAGAAAACAAAAGCGATAAGAAAACTATATTTTTTTTTACATTCATAATAACTTCTTTTTATTATTCTACCGTAACAGATTTAGCTAAATTACGAGGTTTGTCTATGGGTAGATTAAGGCATAGCGCAATCTCATATACAAAATATTGCATTAAAGCAGTCATGGCAAGAGGCGCAAGCAAAGGATTAACTTTAGGGAATATACATGCAGTATCAGCGAGCGCAAGCAGCTCTGTTTGCCAATCAAAGGCAAAAACTACTAAGTGCCCAGAACGAGCTTTCACTTCTTGTGCATTGGCAACTAATTTTTGGTAAATGAGAGGATCTACAACAGAAAAAATAAACACAGGGGTATCTTTATCTACCAGCGCTATAGGGCCATGCTTGAGTTCGCCTGACGGATAGCAATCAACAAATTTATAAGCTATTTCTTTTAACTTAAGTGCGGCTTCTAATGCAAAGGGAAAGCTTACATGGCGTCCTAAGAAAATAAACTGTTTATGCTCTGCATAACGTGGAGCTAAAATCGTTTTAATTTCTTGTTTATATGTTTCTATACTATTCTCTAATAGTTCTGCGGTATATAAGAGATCGTTTTCTGCTGTTTCTAAGTCTGCTTGTGAAATTAGTTTCTTGCCAAGAGCTATTTTATGAGCCAGCCAAAAAAGTATAGTAATTTGAGCGGAAAATGATTTTGTGGAAGCAACCGCTATTTCTGGCCCAGCATGGGTA
>CAXNJL010000076.1:0-3411 GCA_964202625.1 Candidatus Babeliales bacterium
TCTTGAGCCGTTAGCTTCTGGATACGCAGTGCTGAGTGAAGATGAGCGAGAGCTTGGAGTTGCCATGCTTGATATTGGTGGCGGAACTTCTGATTTAGCAGTTTACTACCAGGGCAGTATGCGTTATACAAAAATATTACCTATCGCGGGCAATCATTTCACGAGTGACATAGCAATTTGTACCCGTATTACCGTTAAAGATGCAGAACGTATCAAAATGGAATTTGGCGTAGCTCATACATCGCTTGCAGATAAAGATGCCATGATTGAAGTAGAAATGGTTCAAGGCGAAACAAAAAAAAATATAGAAAGTTTATTGCTAGCAGAAATTCTAGAATCGCGCGTATGTGAACTATTAGCTCTGGTGAACGACGAACTCAGTAATGCAACGGTACAACCTATGGCAACTGCTGGGCTCGTATTTACTGGTGGTGGATCTTTACTAAAAGGCTTAACACAAACAGCTACACATTATTTAAAGATTCCTTCACGCATAGGCTATCCGCGCGTTCCTATTCTCTTTAAAGAATCGTTAGAAAGTCCTAAATATGCTACAGCTTATGGCATTCTTTTATACACTGCGCATAAAAATAATAAAATAAATTTAGATGGGATGCATGGTCCCTTGGTAAGCCGTATAGCATATCGCATGAAAACATGGGTTGCTGATTTTTTTTAAATAAAAGGAAGAATTATATGATAGAATTCGAAAAAGAATCATCGACACAAAAACCACTCGCTCGTATAAAAGTACTGGGCGTAGGCGGTGCTGGTGGAAACACTATTAACACTATGATCGATGGCAAAACAGAAGGACTGGATTTTCTTGTAGCAAATACTGATGCTCAAACATTAAAACTTTCTAAAACAGTAAATCGCATACAATTAGGTACCAAATCTACCAAAGGCCTAGGTGCTGGAGCTAATCCAGAAGTAGGTCGTCGAGCTGCTGAAGAAGATTTATCAAGAATAATAGAAATGCTTGATGATTCTGATGTAGTATTTCTTACTGGTGGCCTTGGCGGCGGAACTGGTTCGGGAGCACTGCCTGTTATAGCTCGCGCACTCAAAGAGCGCAATATACTTTCTATTGCAGTGGTCACAAAACCATTTGCGTTTGAAGGAAAACGACGTATGAGAGTAGCAGAAGAAGCACTGGAAAGTTTAAAAAGAGAAGTTGATACGTTGGTAGTTATACCAAATCAAAAGTTATTAGAACTTGCTCAAGAAGATATTTCTCTCGTTAATGCTTTTGGCATTATTAATGAAATGATCAATCAGTGCGTTAAATCTATTTCTGATATTATTGTGAAACCTGGTCATATTAATGTTGATTTTGCAGACGTCAGAACAACGATGAAAGATTCAGGCGTAGCGGTTATGGGTACCGGTAAGGGCACAGGACCAACCCGTGCTTATGATGCAGTAGAACAAGCATTGTTTAGCCCGTTATTAGAAAATCTCAAAATAGATCAAGCTCGTGGTGTTCTTTTAAATATCACCGGAAGCTCAGCCTTAGGATTACATGAAGTAAGCCAAGCAGCTTCGTTAGTCTATGAAGCAGTTCACGAAGATGCAAATATTATTTTTGGATCGGTAATTGATGAAGCAATGGGCGATACGGTTATGGTTACGGTTGTTGCTACCGGTTTTTCTCCAAGAGTTATGCCGGCACATCAGCCACAAGCGGACCATATATCATACTCTAAGCAAGCTCAATCTAGTCAGCACATCAACCAACCTTTTTCTACCCATACCGTATCTGCACAACAAGATGAATTAAAAGATGTTGACATGAGCGATCTAGAAGTACCAGCACTTGTACGCAGAGCCGCGCAAAGAATGCAATCCCATAACCCCATGTAAAATATACAAAACAGTTCAGGAGTTTATAGCTAAAAATCTATAAACTCCTGAAGAAAATTTATTAGAGCTCTTTTTATTATTCCATGAAATTGAAGCTATAACATTTCAAAAAAATGTCGTACTTTTTGTAGCTGCTCATGAACCAAAATCTTTACACGAGCTGGTTACCAGAAAACTTAATGGTCTAGGAATAGAACTAAAAGAATAAAAATACCTAGAAAAATAATGCTAAAAAGGACGGACTAGATTTTTATATTTCTAATTCGTCCTTTACTCTATTTATACATTAGTAAAAAGTGCGTTTCCTAGTATGGCACTACAAACTAAAAATAATCCATGCTTATGTTTTTTTCTTCATGAAAATTATCCGAAGTAACGATAATAAGATCGCTTTTTAAAATATCAGTTTAACATACTTTACCCCTACCCCCAATTGACAAATACCGAATAACCGGTACTCTAAAAATAGACTCTATTATACATCTTTAGTTACTCTACAAAGAAATCATGCATAAAAAAATCAGCACCTATTTGTTTTCTACCTGCCTTTTATTCTTTTTATGTCTTACGGGGCAAACCTGCGCAGCGGCAGAAACACCCCCCATTCAGATTACTCAAGAAGAAACAGCTCTCTTAAAAGAGATTCTTGGAAACTATATAAAAAACAAAGACAATCCTGCTGCTAAAGAAGATCTTGATACGATAAAACTTGATCCAGAAGAGTATATCAGCTTACCCAAACCACTTACTGCTGATCAAATCAAAGAAAAAGATATTTTTAAAAGATTTAAACTAACCTATACCGGTGCTTTTCATGATCTTATGGAAAGAATTCTTTCTAATATAGAAGATCTGAGCTCTCTTGACACCACTCATCAATCGAAGCTGCAAAAAAGTGCTTCTTTTTGTAACGGGGTTTTGCTCTATGGCGAACCAGGAAATGGAAAAACTTATTTTGTGGAAGAGCTCGCACGGGCAACTCAAATACCTGTTTTATCTTGTATCGGCTCTCAATTACACAGTTCATATCAGCATCTTTCTGCGGTAAAAGTTGAAAATTTTTTCAAGCTAGCTCGATCGCAAACTGAACCATGTATTGTTTTTATTGACGAAGTAGATTCTATAGCAGGAAAACAAAAAACTATTAGCTCTCACGATTCAACACAAACATTAAAAACTTTTTTGATTCAGATAGATGAGCTTAAAAAAAACAAGAATGTCTTTATTGTTCTTGCAACAAATCACCCTTACTGGTTAGAAGATTCAGTAAAAAGCAGAGTTCCTTTTGCTATTGAAATCGAACGTCCAAAGACATGGGAAGAATATACCGCGTTTTTTAAAGCTAATTATAAAAAGCATACTTTATATAATCCTGAAAGTCCTGAAAATTCCAGTGACCGTTTAGCTGCATTAGTATGGAAAAAAGCAGCTTCTTTTTTAGGAGGAGATGCTTATTCTCGACGCGACTTAGATACTATTATACCTATTATTCTTGATATTAAAAAACTGGCCTATAAAAAAGATAAAAAATATATGCATCCCTAT
>CAXNJL010000077.1:0-3409 GCA_964202625.1 Candidatus Babeliales bacterium
TTCTTCTTTACTAAGATTGGGATTTTTTTCTTCTACTATCTTTTGTGCATGATCTATTGCTGTGGTAAGAAGATCTATAAGTTTTTCTGTTTCACCTGAGCGTGTTTTAAATTTTTTTCCGTCTGCTCCCAGTACTAATCCAAATCCAACGTGATCTACGGTAACTTTTTGCTTATCAAGATATCCAGCTTTTTCTGCCGCAGCACCTATCATAGCAAAATGCATGCTTTGCCCTGCATCTGTAACATAAATAATGCGATCAGCTTTTTCTATAGTAATACGATGTCTTATTGCAGCAAGATCGGTAGTAGCATAATTATATCCGCCATCAGATTTTTGTACCATGATAGGTAGCGCTTCACCGTCTCTGCCTACAAATCCATCTAAGAATATGCAGCGAGCTCCTTGCGAAACAGTTATTAATTGTTTTGATTCAAGATCAGTAATAATACCAGGCAAAAGTTGATTGTAAAAAGATTCGCCTCGCTCTATAAGTTTAATAGCAAGCAGATCATAAATGTGTTGATAAGCTTTACGAGAAATTTCACAAATAATTTCCCATGCTGCAAGAGCTTCAAGATCACCACTTTGAAGTTTTACCACTTCTTCTTGTGCTTGCTTTTTAAAGAGTAGATCTTCATCGAACTGTTTTTTAGAAAGCTTATACCAAGATACCAGTTCGGTGAGATCGGTCTTTTTTGTACCGGTAAGAACTTCTGTAGCATGTTCTTTCATATAAGCAATAAGCATGCCAAAAGATGTTCCCCAATCACCAATATGATTTAGGCGTAGTACGTTATGCCCTAAAAATTCAAACGTACGCGCTAAAGAATCACCGATAATAGTTGAACGCAAATGGCCTACGTGCATTTCTTTAGCAACATTTGGTGAAGAAAAATCCACAACAATAGTAAGCGGCTGTTCGGGAAAATCTATGCCTAAATGGGTATCTTTGAGCATTATGTTTACACGCGAAGAAATATAATTCTTATCAAGAAATATATTAATAAATCCAGGACCAGCTAGTTCAACTTTTGAGAGAGCTTGTTCCCCGTCAATAACAAGTTCAAGATGTTTTACTATCTGTTCTGCTATAGTTCTTGGCTGTTGATTTAATAGTTTAGAAAGACGTAACGGAGCATTGCATTGGTAGTGACCAAAATTATTTGATTTGCTTTGCGTAACGTCACTTGTTATATGCCCAGCGGTGGTAAGCTCTGGATATGCTTTGTATAAAGCATGTTCAATATGTTGGCTAAGAATAGTAAGTATATTTTTCATGAATTCTCACACGGTTCTTCTAGGATACTTTTTAATTGAGATCTTATAAGTTTATTAAATTCTGAGCCATTAATTTCTTGATTTTTATGTATGAGCAGTTCAGCATAAGCTATATGATTCTTTTTTAAAAAAGAATTAAAATCTTTAGCTAACTGTTGTCCAGAAATAAGTATATACGAGCAACCATCAGGTAACTTACTTACACTATACTCTATAGATTCTTGATCTTTTTGGATATTTTCAAGACACCATTGTTGGTTTTTTTTAAAAATATCTTCTGTTGATTTATCAAAGCCGTTTTTGTAGGGCACTTGAAGTATATTTTTTACTTCAAAATATAATGGTCCTACAACAATATCCCATTCAAGATCTCTACCATCATCTTCGTGCGTAATAACACTTAATTGAATGGCGGTAGGATCAAGATTAATTTCTTTACAGAGATTAGCTATTCTGGAAGCTACAAAAAGTTCATAAATATGACCATGTACACATCGTGTTCGTTCTTTACTTGCGGGGAAATTAGGAATATATTTTTGAAGCTCTTTATCTACTGCATCAGAAAAACATAAGCCGTTCGCAACAGTTCTTCTAAACCAGTTATCAAAACCGTCGTTATTGCTAAAGAAGATTATACTAGCAATGAACTTTTGATAATTTTTAAAACCACCCTTTTGAATTTTCTCTTCGCTTATTAAATGTATAAAATTGCTTACATCTGTTTTTTTAATATGCTTGTTTTCTAAAGAAGGGAAGCTGGATAGTAGTATTTCTTGGACCTTTTTTTCATTTAAAATATGCCGTGCTTTTTGGCCTAAGGGATGAGAAAAGTTATGGAATATACTTTTTTCTTGGTGAATACCTTGTATTCTCTGTGCAAGAAAAAGCACATCGTCTTGTTTCTTAATTTTTTCTTTTGGTTGAATTATCGTATCTTGATATTCTTCTTCTGAGTCAGAAGACCCAAGAAGATCATAAAAATTTTTATGTGCATCTTTTTCTTGTGCTGCATAAAAACTGCTAAAAAATAAGTTAGACAGTGTAAATAATAACAGAATAGTTGTTTTGTAATGTTTCATAAGATCTCTTTTAGAAAGTAATATATCTTCTTAGTATCTTATAAATTATTCAAAAAAGAAAGAAATTAAGTAAACAGGGCCCCTTAAGAAGTATCTTAAGAGGCCCTGTCTAAAAATATGTTTAAATACTTATTTTACCAATTGTAAGCAGCGCGACCAGCGGATACGCTTCCAGAAATCTACTGGATGCTTAATAAGATCAACAATCCACCATGCTTCATCGCTATCAATAGACCAGATTCTAAATACGATTTTACCGTGAATCATTTCTAGCTTAATAGGACCCCACATGCGTGAATCTAAGCTACCAAGGCGATTATCGCCCATAACCCAATACTCGTCATCAGCAAGAGTAATTTCAAATACATCAGAAGCGCAGCGGTCGTTGCGATCAAGATCACCGTGTACATCAATCGGAGTTGCTGGTAAACGTAAGATCATTTCACCTTGTGCGTTTGCTAAAATAGTTCTGATATCTATTCTATAAAACTGTCCTGGGCCATCAAATGCTATGTTGCCTTTGGCGTCTTTTATATCAGGATTAAAAGATTTAAATTTACGTTGTTTAATACGTTCTAAGTAGCCTTCGCCTGTGAGAACAAGTGGATATTTATTAACAAAAGCTGATTGATCAAGTTTTTGCTCGCCGTCTTTATTAGTGATATAAATAACGGGGCGGCCTTCTTCTAACACGCCGCGTATAGTTTCACCAGGAAGACCTATAACGCGTTTTGTCCAATTATCAGGACCATAAAAAAACTTTTGCCAAAATCTTTTAACTGGTTGTGTAGCATAGTTAAAATGAGGTGGCGCGTCTCCACCAGGAGCATTAAAACTTATAATATCTAAACGTTTTGGTTTTACAAACCAATAACTTAATTTATCTGCAAAAAAGCGTTCGCCTTCAAGCATGGTAACTTCCATAGAGCCGCTTGGTACTTGATATAAGCCAAAACCAAACGTTCTAATAAGAAAAATAACAGAAAGAAGTATCGCCATTTCGCGAAGCCATTCTCCCCATGTCTGATTGTTTTTTACCGTTTTTTTTT
>CAXNJL010000078.1:0-3403 GCA_964202625.1 Candidatus Babeliales bacterium
TAAACCTGCAGAGAAATTAAATTCTTGCGCAATAACACTCGTAACATGCGTTCCAAGCATAGCAGCAGTTACTTCTGTAAGATTATTTGCTACAAGAATAGTTACCAAAACTTTATGGGGGTCTTTTTCTAAGGCCTTTAATAATGGTTTATATTTATGAGTAGATTGAGCTATTTCTTTTAATCTAAATAAGCGTAAAGCCGTAACACTGGTTTCTAAAAAAGAAAGCAGTGCACGAATCATTACAGAAAGACAAAAAAGCAGTATACAGCTATACAGTGAACGTATATCTAATGAACTCATTGTTATTCGTCATCCTCATTTGAATCATCTTGTGGGGTTTCATTACCTAAATCAAGTTCTTTTTCAAAGAACGTAAGAAGTTTTTTGCTTCGTGATGGGTGGCGCAATTTCCTTAAAGCTTTAACTTCAATCTGCCTAATACGTTCTCTTGTAACAGAAAAATCTTTACCAACTTCTTCTAACGTATGCTCAGAAGCCACGTCAATACCAAAACGCATTTTAAGAACTTTTTCTTCACGAGGAGTAAGTGTTTTAAGCACTTCTCTTACTCGCTCCTTAAGATCGCTATTTGCAACCGTATCTGCAGGAGAAAATTCATTTTCGCTTTCAATAAAGTCTTTAATAAATGCATCTTCACTGTCACCAACGGGAGTTTCTAGAGAAATAGGCTCTTTTGAAATTTTGATAATATTTTTTATCTTCTTTTCATCAAGATTAAGTTCTTTAGAAAGTTCGGCAGTTGAAGGCTCACGACCATTTTCTTGTAAGAAAGTACGCTTTATTTTATTTATTTTATTAAGCGTTTCTACCATATGAACCGGTACGCGAATTGTACGCGATTGATCTGCTATAGCACGTGTAATAGCCTGTCGTATCCACCAGGTTGCATACGTTGAGAATTTATATCCACGCTCAAATTCAAATTTTTCAACAGCTTTCATAAGACCGATATTACCCTCTTGGATAAGATCTAAGAAATGAAGTCCTCTATTTACGTGCTTTTTAGCAATATTCACTACTAAACGTAAATTAGCGCGCGCCAAATCATCTTTTGCTCGCTTATCTTTAATCTGACTTTTATGAAGTTGGTCATAATATTTAAGAATAAGTGATTCTGGGAGCCCCAGTTCGCTTTCTATTTTCTTAAGGCTTTTTGATGCCGTGCGAATAGTACGATCAAGCTCTTCTTGCTCTTTAATCTCTTCTTCGTTAAGATTTTTTCTTTTTTCTACTTGCTCAAAAACTTCTCTGCTAAGACGTATCAAATCATGCTTTTCATGTATTTTAGCAATTGATTTCTGGATACGCTTGGTAAGCTTTTTGATAAGTTTATTAGAAAGTCTTATTTCTCTAATAGCCTGAGAAATTTTTTCTTTATTATTTCTAATAGCTTCAAGCATCACATTTTTTTGCTCTGCCGTAGATAAATTTCCTCTAAAGCTGCGATAGATCTTTTCTTCATTATCTACCAAATCTTTTATGTCGGTGATTTGATTAATAAAAGTTTTCTTTTCCGCTTCATACTTAGGAAGATTTTCTTCATCAAATTCAGAAAACTGTATAATATCTTTAAGAGCTATTATGCCTTTAATCAGTTTTTCTCCGTAACCTACAAGTTCTTTATGAATAAACGGAAACTTTGAAATAGATTCTATACAATCTTTTTTGCTTGTAGCTATTTGATCAGAAATTACCCCTTCGGTCTTCTTATTAAGAAGAGGGATTCTTCCTATATCTCTTAACCAGCATTTTACCCCATCAGCAATATGGCCAACTTCGCCAACTTCTCGGGTATTTTCTCGCTCTTCATCTTCTTCTTCAGCTTCTTCTTCATCTTCTTCGCCGACATAATCAAGCGAATCTTCTAATGGAGTTTTAAAGCGATGGTTTGCTTCAACGTCGTCTTTGGTTAAAGACTCAATATGACCATGCTCTGTTTCTAGCTCTTCAAGAGTTACGAGTTCTATATTTTCTTTTTCAAAAAGCTTAAGAAGATCACTGGTGTCAGTTTCTGACAAATGATTACGATCAGCAAATTCAATAACTTCTTCATAGCTCATAACGCCATTTTTTTTGCCGCGCTCTAAAATGCCATCAATAAGCTCCTGTTGAAGATCGACGCCTTCTTTCTTCTTGATTTTAGGGCTAATTTTAGCTACTTTTTCTGTTTTTTTAATTTTTTGAACCATGAATGTTCCTCTAGGTTATTGTCTTTTTTTTCAAAAGTTCAAACTGAACAAGAAGTTTTCTTATTATCGTAGTGTCGCCACTTTGTTGCGCTTGAGCTAATTCAGCTTTCAGCTTTTGTACCTGCTGAGTCCACATTTTTTTACGGAAATAGGCCAAAACTCTTTCATGCTCCTGTGGATCATGAGAAAGTGTACTAACCTCAGCTTCCACAAGAATACTACTTGTTATAGTTCTTTCTGTTTCAGTAAGCGCGGAGAAAGAACCTTCTTGTTCTATCTTTACACTAATTTGTTGTAAATAAACAGGAAGCATATCTCTTAATTCTTGTTTCTCTTCGTGGCTGATTGGTATATCTTTATGAAGTATAACACAAAAAAGTCGTTTTTCTAAGAGAGAGAATTCGTTCGCCTCATAAACCCTTACTGCTTTAGGTAAAACAACCGGCTGAACTGTTTTTTCTACATTCTTTGATTGTATTTTAGCAAGATAATCTTTTAATGTTGCCTGAGAAATACCGCAACTTACTGATGCTTTTTGCAACAAAAGATCTTTTTTTAAGGGATCTTCCAGTCTAGCTAGACCCTCTAATACTTTTCTTAAGAGAGAAAGTCGCTCTTGTAATGTTTTTGCAAAGAAATCTTTGGTTAATTCTTGAATAAAGAAAAGAAAGATATCCTGAGCCTGCTCTATAAGAGGATCAAATTTCCCCCCAGCTACCAAAAAAGAAGCTGGATCTTCATGCGCTGGTAATCGTATCACAAAAAGGTCTCTATTTGCGTTCCAGCACAGCTCCGTAAGTTTAAGGGTTGCTTTTTGTCCTGCGTCATCCCCATCATACATAATATACATCTTTTCAGCGTAGCGACTTAACAGCTTAAGATGGTCTGCCGAAAAAGAAGTCCCCAGAGTTGCAACACTATTCGTGTAGCCATACTGAGATGCAATAACCACATCAAAATACCCCTCCATTAAAAAAAGAGTATTAGTTGTCTGAGCGGCCTTGCGAGCATTATATAAACCAAAAACAATTTCACTTTTAGAAAAATAAACATGATCATGAGAATTGTAATATTTAGGGCGATCGTCATTGTGGCGAAAAATTCTTCCACCAAACGCACAAAAATGTCCTAAATGATCTTTTATGGGAAAGATAATCCGTTCTTCAAAAGAAGAATAAAATCCATTTCCT
>CAXNJL010000079.1:0-3300 GCA_964202625.1 Candidatus Babeliales bacterium
GCTTGATTGCGTAACCTATATTGCCGGTGTTTCTGGATCAACCTGGACCATGGGGACCTGGTATTCGCATAAAAAAAAGCTGATAGATCTTAAAAATCTGTTAAAAGAACAGATTAAAAAACCGTTGCCGTCAGATTCTTCTTATACAAAATTATTAGAACTTGCCAGCATAAAATATTATTACGATCAAAAATTTACGCTTGTTGATATATGGGGAGCACTTATTGCAAAAACACTTTTAAGCGATTTTGGCGATAAAAGACAATCATGCCATCTTTCTGAGCAACAACATTCAGTCGGTGCTGGTTTATGTCCGTTTCCTCTGTATACATCAATTATACCGCTTGATAAAACCTACGAATGGGTAGAACACACGCCGTATGAAGTTACTAATATTGCTCAAAATGCAGCGATACCGACCTGGTCTTTGGGCAGAAAATTTGATTCTGGTATATCAATGGATTTTGCACCAGAGCAAACATTAGGCTTTCTTTTGGGCGCTTGTGGATCGGCATTTACTATTAGCGAAGGGGAGTTCTTGGATATGTATGCGCAGCAACTACCCTTTTTATTGGTACATACTCTCAGCTTTTTAAACACCTATACTTCTTTTGAATATGCACGCATATCACCAGCTCAGCTACATAATCCGTTGTATGGCACAGAGAGTATACTGCATAAAAACAAGCAAGAAATCTGCTTAGTTGATGCGGGAATAGATTGCAATTTGCCCTTTCCGCCGTTATTACGGGCAGAAAGAAAAATAGATATTATTATAGTAGCAGATGCGTCATCTGATATTGATACCGGATCTGAACTCGCCTGCGGAGAAGAGTATGCAATAAAAAATAATCTCTTATTTCCGCCCATTAGCTATACCGATATTTCTAAACAAACGGTTTCTGTTTTTGCAGATCTAGAAAATAAAGCGCCTACAATACTCTATGTACCACTTATTAAAAATAGTGCTTATGCAGAATTTGATCCGCAAGAATCTATTACTTCTGGCGGCTACTGCTCTACGTTTAGTTTATCCTATAAAGAAGAAGAGACTGAACAACTCTGTGGACTTACCCACTTTTCTGTGTATGAAGCACGAGCAAAAATAGTACAAAGCTTATATGATTTTTGTATGCATAAAAAAAAGGTAAAACAACTTTTGGCATAAAATTTTTAGGTACTATAAAAGTATGCTAAACTAACAGCTATAGAATACGTAATAGAATTACACGGGAAAAATATATTTTATGCAAAAAACATCTATAACAATAAGCGCGCTTTTTATTCTTGTACCAGGAATTATGGCAGCTGCTTCTATGCAGCCAAAAAAATTTAGCTATGAAGAAGAATTTGCTCTTGCA
This sequence comes from Candidatus Babeliales bacterium, assembly GCA_964202625.1. Taxonomy (GTDB): domain Bacteria; phylum Babelota; class Babeliae; order Babelales; family Babelaceae; genus CAXNJL01. Next base: position 1,362 of record CAXNJL010000079.1, read on the forward strand.
GCTGCAGCATCTGCTGGAGATTTAGCTCAAGTACAAGAGCTTCTCGCTCAAGGCCATAACCCGAACAAGCAGTGCAAACTGTTACTTTCCCCCCTTTCTTGCACTCCAAATTATAAAGATCCTAAAGGAGATCGCGCGAAAATTGCTCTTGCACTTTTACAAGCACAAGCCGATCCTAATCTTGTTGGAACTCTTGGCTATACTCCCTTAATGAATGCTGTTATTGCTCATACAGGTGGTGCGCATTCCAACCATGCTCTTGCTCTTGTTAAAGGGTTTTTAATCTTTGGAGCAAACTGGCAAGCAATAGATAATAATGGCAGAACGGTTCTTTCTTTTGCGCAAACAAAACCTGCTTGTCGTCAACTTATAGAAGATCATGAAGCTTTGTTGCTCGAAAGATGGTCGCGCGAAAGAAAAAAAATCTTGAGACTTAAAGGACTTCCAGAAGAAGAATTTATTGAGAAGATACTTTTCATGGCGCAACCGACAACAGCAGAAGAATTAATAAAAGTTACAAGAACAAAAAATTGATTATTTTTTATTACGTTCTAAACTTATTGAGACTATAAAACATATACAAACTAGGAAAAAACTATGTACAAAAAACAACTATACACACTAAGCCTTTTATCACTATGCTCTTTTTCTGCGTTTGGTTACTCAGATGACATACTATCTGCGCAACAAGTAAGACATCTAGCTGATACTACGGTTACAAACTTTTTTGCTAAAGAACCTGATATGTTTAGTTATTGGTTAGGATATGATTCAGTTGGTCAACATAATCCAGTTGGCATAGATGTGCATGACACAAAATCTGTGGTAGCTGAGTTTGCTTTAGAACACTGTTTTAGAAACTATTATAACAATTACGATAGATCTTGCTCAGAGAGCAAAATTGCTGAACACTTAAAAAATCTCGTTGTGCACAGAGTCAAAGAAATTACACGAAATAAAGTTCAGGGCGTTGCTCTTGATAGTACTACACGTACAAAATTAGTTGCTCGTTTATCACATAACGTAAAACAAGAAGCTCGCGTTGAAAAATATGGCTTTGAAAAATTAGTAGCACCTTACCTACATCTTGCACATAAAGATCTTCTTGATCAAAAAATTGAAGTTATGCTGCAACAAGATTATGAATTTCAACGCATGTTAAAAACTCCTAAAAATCAAGATTTACCACGCTACGAACAAGTAAGTCAAAATCGTGAACAATACGCGCCATCTGCTGCAGGACTTCCAAGCTATCAAGAAGTTGTACAGGATACTATTGTCTTTCATAAGTGCGGACATACTACCGACCGATCATATGTAGTTGCTGCTTTTGAAAGCGCGCAACGATCAGGAAAATTGGTTGCTTGCCCTGTTTGTAATAAGCAGTATTATCATGACGATATAACATCGTATTTACGTAAATAACATGCTATCTTACGCTCATAAAAAAATTGGAATTTGGGGATGGGGAGTTGCTGGTAAATCAGTAGCTCTCTTTCTTTTAAAAGAAAAAGTTGCTATTACCGTTTTTGATACACGAGAACTTTCTCGTGCCGATCAAGATTTTTTACAAGAATCTGGCACGGTATATAGCAAATCTGTAACTCTTACTGATTTTTTAGAACAACAAGATCTTATTTTTCCAAGCCCTGGCATAGACCTAAGACCGTATCAAGCATATAGTTCAAAATGGTTAAGTGAACTGGATCTTTTTGCTCAAGCTTGGAAAAAGCCGTCTATAGGCATTACCGGCACAGCAGGAAAAACCTCACTTACGAGTTTACTATCTCAAATACTTACGCAGCATGGTCTTACGATAGCAACGGGTGGCAATATAGGCGTAGGATTATTAGATCTTCTCACAGAACAAGAGAACGCAGATTATGCAGTGCTAGAACTATCAAGTTATCAATTAGAACGTAGTAACATATATGCACCA
>CAXNJL010000080.1:0-3191 GCA_964202625.1 Candidatus Babeliales bacterium
AAAAAGAGTCGGCAATTATCAAGCACTAGAAATTCTTGAGCAGTATAATAAAAAAGAAGACTAGTATTTGCTGATACTACCTGTCTGTGCTATCTTTATGGCTATTATGAGAGTGTAGTATATATATTTTTCCAGAAAGGTCGTTATGAAACGGTTTATATCTAGTTTATTATTATTTTCTTTATGTATGTATGCAGAAGAAGAGAGCTTAATACTTAATCCTGTTGAACCTATCGAAATAGAAAAAATAGAAGAAATAGAAATAATTCCAGTAAAAGAATTCTCCAAAAGCCCAGCAAAAAAATTACTTATCGCCGTACCAACCTATAACGAAAAAGAAACTATAGAAAAGTTATACCATCAACTTAAAGAGTTTGCTCCTGACGCTGATATTCTTATTATCGATGATAATTCACCTGATGGCACAGGGGCTATAATTGATGAACTTGCTCTAAAAGACAGTCAAGTAAAAACTATACATAGAGCCGGCAAGCTTGGTCTTGGTACTGCTCAAAAAGCAAGTTATGACTATGCTCATGAACATGGCTATGATTTTCTTCTTACTATGGATGCAGATGGCACCCATGATCCTAAATATATTCCAGAAATGCGCGCAGCGCTCACAAGCGATTTTGATATTATTATTGGCTCTCGCTATGCAGAAGGTGCCGAGATGCAAAATTGGGGCGCATTTAGACTCGCTCTCACTAAATTCTGGCGTGGCTGCTTAAAGCTTGGCACTGGCATGACATGTGATTCTACCGGCGCTTACCGATTATATCGCGTAGAAGTATTAGACCCAGAACTCTATAACAGTATTACTTCTCCTGGATTCTCTTTTGGTCTTGAATTTTTATTTAAATTGCACCAAGCTGGTGCCCAGATAGGACAAGTGGGAATTATAGCTTCAGGAAGAGCCGAAGGAGCTGGTGAATCTAAATTATCTCGTACTGAAATGTGGCAAATGGTAAAAAGCTATATGCATCTTTTGAGATTACGTATGTTTACCAAATCGCCCAAAAAGAAAATCAGAGTACAAGAAACTCAGCCAGCCCCCGAGCATGAAATAGAAATAATTACGATTTAAACTGCTTCTTCTTTTATTTCTGTAACACGTAAACTAAATTCAGGTTGCAGTTTCGTAGAAAGCTTAATCTTAACCATATGAGTTCCCTTGGTCTTAATCGTCTGAGGGAATTCAACTTGGCTCTTAGAAACAGCAATGTTTTTGTCTGCTAATAACTCTACTACTTCAAGAGCATTAATAGCCCCATATAACTTACCGCCTTCTTGCATTTTTTTAGCAATAGTAAGCTTAAGCGCTGCTATTTTATCAAAAAGTGCTGAAGTTTTAATCTGCGAATCTTGTTCTTTTTTAACAGCAGCTTTCATTTTATTTTCTATCATTGCTCTGTTACCTTCAGTAACTACAATGCCCATTTTTCTTGGCAAAATAAAATTAGTAACAAATCCATCGCTGGTTGTTACCAAATCGCCAGCCTTGCCTACATTTGGTACATCTTTAAGCAAATAAACTTTCATGTTTTTTCTTTCCTGTTTTTATATGGTTTTAAACCATTATACCTTAAAACACCCCCTTTTGTCTTTTCTTTTTACCACTGCTATACTTTAATACATATAGTTCTATTTTTTTATATTTCTTTACTTGCTTGCGCAACTATATTTATAATTGAATTATAAATACAACTTTAACACCAAGGATTACTATGCTTAAAAAAATATTTTCTTTTTTACTTCTTTTTTTTATAATACAGACTGTGTTTATACATAATTCTGCAAGCCTTCTAGAAAAAAACAAAAGCAAAGTAATCGTGTTTGATATAGGCGGTGTATTATTATTGACCGATTCTTTTGTTTCATTAAAAAAACTGGGAATTACCACTACTCTTGCTTATGCTTGGCAACAAAAGTCTTGGAATTCAGATGCACTTCGTTTAAAATTTTTTCAGGTATTATTGGCTATCGAACCGTTTGATCCAAAGAAAACCTATACCGTTAAAGATGACCATGGTGTCTTAATCCCACCAGTTATGCTTAACTGGCTTACGGGAACATCAGGTTCTGTGATAAAAAAGCAGATCAAAGTATTTATGGCACAGAATAAAAGCTTTTTTAAGAGTAAGCAAGAAGCTGAGCTGGTAAAAAATCTCGCAAATATGGTATTTGAACCGTATAATTTTATAAAGAGCAGAAAGCTTAACAGTTCTGTTGTAAAACTACTCCCGATACTGGCTCAACATAAGTATACTATTTTACTTTGTTCTAATTGGGATAGTGAATCATTTGAGTTCTGTAAAAAGAAATTCCCTGAGATATTTAACTATGTAGACGGGTATATTATTTCTGGTCAAGAAAAATGCTTAAAACCAAACCCTGAGATTTTTCAACGACTTATAGAAAAATATAAGATCGACCCAACCCAACAACTTTGTCTTTTTATTGACGATCAAAAAGAAAATAGAGCTACGGCTAAACAGTTTGGATTTAGAACCTACCATCCTGATACGTTTAAAAAAATAGTTGGTTAACTAAAATCTAACTCGCCTTCTGTTACCGCAGGCCACTCTTCTATCTGTGCTGGTATAGGAGCATTTTTTGAAGGTAGGCTTTTCATTATCTGTGAAAGTAATACTATATCAGCAATAGTATTCATAAATGTAGTAATTGTTTTACTCGTTGTTATGAGCCTATTAGCTATAGATACAGCTTGAGCTGTACCAATAACTCTTAATACCAGTATAGAAAAAGAATCTTTTGTACCTATAATTTCTTCAATGCCTACCGAAATATCTTTTAAAAGAGGTGTAATACCTGAATCTTTATACGAAATTTTTCCTGAGTTTACTTCTTTTGATTTGGCTACAAGAGCATCAAAATTTAGTTTATTAAAAGAATCTATAAGCTTTGGAGCAGTATCAGCTGCTTGTACACCAAATTGTATTCTTTGGATTAAAGAAGATTTACCTATTTTAGTCTCTTTTTCTTCCCATACTTTTGCATCTGTTTTTTGAGGATGCAAATTATTGGCAGCATCACGTGTTTTTTGATCAATTATAAGATTTTTTGCAGATAATTTAGCATCTAAATTAGATAATTTCGTATCAATCTTTGTTTGCGAAGCTGCAAGTTTTGCATCAAGGGCAGCCATTTTAAGTGCCAACGTATCTTCT
>CAXNJL010000081.1:0-3167 GCA_964202625.1 Candidatus Babeliales bacterium
TAAGGATCCAGTGATCATGACTGTTCTTTGGCAAAAGTTTAAAAGTCAGAATAAAATAGCGCTTCTTTTGGGCGTTAATAGATCTTCTGTTAATAGGCGTTGTAAAGATTATCGGTTATTATAAAAAAGATACAAAATGAATTTAGAACTTTTTAAAGAATGTACTAAAAAATTTATTGCTTATGTAACTTCAGAAAAACATGCAGCTTATTTTACCGTAAAATCGTATAGTTCAGATCTTTCCCAATTACATGCTTTTTGGCATACGTATGAAACTACCTCTCAAAAGCAGTGCGAGCTATCTGAAATAATCCCTCGTTATGAACAGTGGCTTTTTGCTCAGAAATTATCACCAAGCTCTATAGCAAGAAAATGTTCTTGTTTGGCTTCTTTACATCGTTTTTTTATACTGCAGGGTAAAAAAGAAAATCTTTTACTACAAAGACCCTTTCTTATTCAAAAGACTCCTGTTTCTGTTCATATACAAAAACTTATTACGTTATTTGATACTGTTCAAGACGAGCAGTTAGCGACTAAGTATCCCTGCAGAGACCGAGCTATTATAGAGCTTCTGTATGCTACGGGTATGCGTTGCTCGGAACTAGCGTCTTTGCTTATAGAAGATATAGATTTTGAAGAAAAAATTATGAGAGTGCATGGCTCCAAAGAGCGGATGGTTCTCTTTGGGTCTAAGGCTCATGAGCGAATTATGCTTTATTTGCAGCATGAACGAGGAACGTATAAAACAAGTGAGGCGCTTTTTGTGAGTTATAGAAACACTCCTTTAACATCTCGTTCTATTCAGAGAATATGTTTGATGTTTAGTGAAATACTTGGCGAGAAGAAAAAAATAACTCCCATGATATTTAGAAATTCTTTTGCTACGCATTTATTAGCAAAGGGGGCAGATAGCTCTCTAGTAAAAGAATTATTAGGATATACAACAACGGTAAGTATCGAAAAATATATGCGTAAAAAACCATGCAAGAACCTGTAATTCTCCTACAAAAAAAATTATATACGGTAATGCAGATACTAGCGTGTATGCTCTGCATAATAGTTGTGCGACTTTTTTATTTGCAAGTTATACAGTCGTTTTCTTTTTTGCAACGAGGGCAAAAAAATTATGTTCGTTATCAGAAGGTTGAATCTTTGCGCGGTTCTATTTTTGATACCAAAAAACGCCTGCTTGCAACAAATAAACCAGTTACTGATATTTATTGGAAAGGCACAGGCAATACATATCTATCTCAAGAGCAATTACATGAACTAGCAGTAATTCAAGCAATTACTCAAAAAGATTTTAATTTAGATGAAATTGCTTACGCAGAAAAAAAAGGTAAAAATATTCTGATTATCCATGATTTTAGTCTTGAGCAATTAAGCTGCCTTGTAGAAGAATTGCCCGCTTGCACTAATCTGGATATACAAACTCATTTTAAGCGGTATTATCCGCATGACAATTTAGCAAGTCATATTGTTGGATACTTAAGTGTTATGGAAGAATCTCATGAAGGTAAAATGGGGCTAGAAAAAGTTCTAGAAGAGCAGCTGCATGGGACACCTGGGAAAAAATTATGCACCATAAATTCCTACGGCAAACAGGTAAGCCAAGAAGAAGTAGCACTTGCTGATCCGGGTCAAGATATTTTTACCACTATAGATTTAGATATGCAAATGCTTGCAGAAAAAGTGTTTCCCGAAGGGGAGTCTGGAGTATTTGTTATTATGGATCCACGTAACGGTGCACTCAAAGCTCTTGTTTCTCGACCTGATTTTAATCCGAATCTTTTTTTGGAGCCATTAAATCATGAGCAATGGCAAGAAATAAAAGAAAAAAAACCATTTCTCAATAGAGCTTGTAACGCATGTTACCCACCTGCGTCTTTGTTTAAATTTATAACTATGGCTGCTGGGCTTGAGCTCGGGCTTATACAAGAACATAACATGTGGTATTGTTCTGGTAAATATATGTTTGCAAACCGCCCTTACCATTGTGCTCACCAAGAAGGTCATGGTTCTCTTTCTACGCAAGAAGCATTAGTGCAGTCCTGTAATATTCCTTTTTTTGAGATCGGCAAAAGAATAAAAATAGATAGCCTGGCAGATTATGCACGACGTTTTGGATTAGGCCAAAAAACAAATGTCTTATTTTATGAACAAGCCGGACTTGTTCCTACAAGTAGTTGGAAAAGAGAAAAGAAAAAAGAACAGTGGTGGCCAGGAGAAACACTTTCTACGGCAATAGGCCAATCTTACCTCTTGGTAACTCCTATGCAAATGTTATGCATGATATCGAGTGTATGCGAAGGTTATTTGGTAAAACCAAGAATATTAGAACATGAGGCCATAGAAACTAAGCCATTAGATATATCTAGCTCGACACTTACTTTTCTCAAAAAAGCATTAAAAAAAGTAACAACACATGGAACGGGAAGATCGTTAGCTGATATTAAAGATATCGATATTTATGCAAAAACAGGAACAGCTCAGACGAGCGATTTATCAAAAAAGAATTTAGGTAAGCAGTTTGTGGAGCACGGCTGGTTAATTATACATGCTACGTATAAAGACCGCGATCCTTTAGCTTGTGTTATTTTACTAGAAAATGTGGGGAGTTCTCGCGTTGCTACTGCTGTTGCTAAGTTATTTTTAACTCAGTACGGAGCTGCGATTAAAAGAGCTGATCTTTCTTAACGAGAGCCGTGCGTAGTGACGAACGGCTCTTATTCTCAATACTTACTTTTTATAAGCAAGAGCTATCTTTTTATTAAGGCGGCTTGTTTTACGCGCTAAAGCATTAGCATGTATAAGTCCCTTGCCACGAGCTCTTGAAAGTTGAGCTTGAGCATCTCTAAATAAAACTGTGGTTTTCTCTACAGAAAGACCTTGTTCTATAGCTATTAAAACCTTTTTTATAGCAGTTTTAATAGAAGTGCGGCGCGCTGTATTAATAATGCGGCACTTTTCATTTTGTAAAGCACATTTCTTGGCAGACTTTGTATTTGCCATGGTTTAAGCCCCTTTAGTTGTAGTTTTGGTTTAAATAACTTTTTGAATCTTTTTAGCTTTTACGCACTTTGTACATACTTTTCCAGCATGAACTTCATGGTTTCCAGAAGAAACAAGCGTAAAGCGCATTTTGTGAACGTTAGGGTAAACCCATC
>CAXNJL010000082.1:0-3164 GCA_964202625.1 Candidatus Babeliales bacterium
CACGCTCTACTGATTTTTTTGTTTCTCAATATGCTCTTGAATTGCAAAAAAAAGCGTATCGTGCAGCGGTTACTGTTTTTAAACAAGATCAAGCTACTATCTTTTCTTCAGAATTAGTAGAAACAAGTTTTTTTGTGCACATTGGTAGCTTGCCAGAAGAAAAATTACTTGAACTCGTAAAAAATAAACATAATAAGCTCCAAAAGTGTTCAGCAGAATTTTTAGACTTTGAACTAGATTATTGTATGCAAGAAGTGCAAAAAACTGACACTATTATTATAGCTGTTGGCGACATGAATACAAATATTTCAAAAGATTTTGGAATATCACGTAATCTTGTACGTTTTATAAAACAGCTGCGCAGTATGGGCAAAAAAACAGTAGTTGTTTTATTTGGTACGCCATACAGCGTAGAGCTTTTTGGCGATGCAGATACCTGTATTGTTGCCTATGAAGATGTTCCAGTTATGCAAGAAGCAATTTTTGATCTTTTATGCGGTAGATTGCAAGCAACAGCCAAGTTGCCAGTAAGAGTTAATACCGTAACTATCAACACAAGCGATATTGATTCTGATTAAAAGTAGGTTTCTAATAGAAGTAAGAATTTACAACTATTCTAGAAGAGTTTCTCTTAAAAATCTTGCAGATAAAAGTAGATATTTTGCATAGAAAACTGTTAAATATAGAAATTTTTGGGGTGATCTGCTATACTCAACTATATCAAACATAGTACCATCTCGCTCTAAAAAGCTTTAGTTATAGAGGACATAAATCATGAACGATTCCCATATTCCAGAAAATAATATAGAAAATAGCCCAGAAGTAGAACAAACTATTGTTGATACATCCGCTAAAGAATTACAACAGGCAAAAGAACGCTTGACCTATTTGATGGCAGAGTTTGATAATTATAAACGCCGTACAGAAAAAGAACGTATTCTGTGGATGGATTTAGCTCGTAAAGATATGGTAGTAGATTTTTTACCTATCGTTGATAATCTTGAAAGCGCTCTTTCTGATGAAAAAAATTTAAAAAATGGCGTTGAGCTTATTTATAAGTCTTTACAAAAAATTCTTACAAAAAACAAAGTAGAAGAAGTGCCGTTTCAAAAAACATTTGATCCAGAAAAGCATGAAGCTCTTATGACTGTTGAATCAGCAGATCATGAATCTGGTGATATCGTAACTGTTCTAGAAAAAGGCTTTACCTTTAAGGGTTCAGTAGTTCGTCCTGCAAAAGTAAGTGTAGCACAATAAAACATGCTTAAAATACAAAATGTATGCGTCAGTCGTGCTGATAGTTTAATACTGAATAATGTATCTCTTGATCTTACTCCCGGAACTATCCATTTTTTAATGGGACCTAATGGATCAGGTAAAAGTACTTTAGCTTATACGCTTCTTGGTCATCCTGGTTGTGTGGTGAAATCAGGCGAGCTCTCTTTTAATACAATAGATATATTACCGTTATCTACACATGAGCGAGCTCGATTAGGTATTTTTTTAGCGAGTCAGTATCCACAAGAGTTGCCAGGGGTTAAAGTGCTTACCTTTTTAAAAGAAGCTCATCAAGCTCTTACGCAAGAATTTATGGATACAAAAGATTTTCATGCACGTATTCTTTCTCTTTTAGACCTTGTTGGATTAGATCATAGTTTTATGAACCGCTTTGTGAATCATGGTTTTTCTGGCGGTGAAAAAAAGCGATTTGAGCTTTTGCAATTATTGCTTTTTAAACCTAAACTAGCGGTTCTTGATGAAATAGATTCCGGCCTTGATCTTGATGGGCTCACAAGTCTTTCAAAAATAATAGAAACAGTTGTGCAACATGTACCTACAATCTGTTTGCTTTTTATAACACATAATACGCATATGTTAAAGTATGTTGCTGTTGATACGGTACATATTCTTAAACAGGGCACTTTGGTTGTTTCTGGTGGAAAAGAACTTATAACTTCATTAGAATCTCATGGGTACGATTATTCCGCATTTCTTTAGAACACAAAAGGGACTAAATAGTTCTATCGTTTCACAAATTTCTCAACAGAAAAATGAACCTGCATGGATGCTTGAGTATCGCTTAGAAGCTTTAAAAGTTTTTGAGTCTATGCCTATGCCTTCTTGGGGCGCAGATCTCACGGGGCTTGATCCGAATAATTTATATTATTATCTGAAACCTTTAGAAAAACAGCAGAATTCTTGGCAAGATGTCCCTGAAAAAATAAAAAATACATTTGAAAAATTGGGTATACCTCAAGCAGAACAAGAGATGCTAGCAGGTGTTGGTGCGCAGTTTGAATCTGAGGTTATTTACAAAAGTCTTAAAAAAGAATGGTCTGATCAAGGGGTTGTTTTTTGTGATATGAATCAGGGGTTGAGAGATTACCCAGAACTTTTTAAAAAATATTTTTCAACGGTTATCCCCCATTATGATAATAAATTTGCTGCTCTTAATGCTGCGGTATGGAGCGGTGGAAGTTTTGTGTATGTCCCAGCCGGAGTACATATAGATAAGCCATTACAGGCATATTTTAGAATAGAAGCTTCGCATATGGGGCAATTTGAGCGAACACTTATTATAGCAGAAGAAAATTCTCGCGTGCATTATGTAGAAGGATGCAGCGCGCCTGTATATTCTAGTAATTCTTTACATAGCGCTGTTGTTGAAATTATTGCTCATAAAAAGTCTTTTGTTCAATATACTACTATCCAAAATTGGGCTCCTAATATTTATAATTTAGTTACTAAGCGGGCCATTGCTTATGGCTATGCGCATGTTGCCTGGATTGACGGTAATTTTGGTAGTAAAGTAACTATGAAGTATCCTTCAGTTATATTAAAAGAGCCATATGCAAAAGCAGAAATTATTTCTATTGCTCTTGCAGGTAAAAATCAGCATCAAGATACCGGTGCAAAAATTATTCATCTAGCGCCGCATACTACATCAAGTGTTATGGCAAAATCGATTAGTAAAGATGGCGGGAGATCAAGTTATCGCGGTCTTATTAAAGTGCTACCGGCTGCTTGCCATGTGCAATCAACCGTGACCTGCGACGCACTTTTATTTGATGAACATTCTCGTTCTGACACGTATCCTACTATGGTTGCGCATACAGAGCATTCAGAAATTTCTCATGAAGCTTCAGTAAGTTCGCTTAGCGAAG
>CAXNJL010000083.1:0-3143 GCA_964202625.1 Candidatus Babeliales bacterium
AAAATAGTTTTAAAGAACATATCACTCGCGCGATACGAGAAGAACTTAACCCAACTTGTTTTAAACTATCTATAAAAGCAATTGCCTGTTCTTTTGCCAGAGGTTTCTGATTCTTATGCAGATATTCAAAGAATATAATTACATCTTGCTCATACGCTTGCTGAGTTGAGCTAGAAAGCGTTGTCTTTTGTAAAAACTCTTTAAATAATCTGCATAATTCTATCATATATACCTACTTTAATAAGCGCGCGCTACCAAGATATCAGATTCACTTGGCATATCGCATCCCAAACAGTGAGTTTGCTTTTGCTCTGGAATTATACAACGGATAGTTGCTTTGTGTGACTTAATAAGATTTTCACACGCAGTTTGTCGGCACCACCCTGTTTGGTAAAAGCCGCCCGTTGTTTCCATACGCGGACCCCATTCTGCAATTTTAGCACCATGAAACCAAAGATCGTTACGCTTTTGGGTAGCTCGTTCTAATAAAGCATCTTGCAAGAGAGTAAGATTTTCGGTGATAGATCCCAAAAGACCGTCCCATGCTAAAAATTTCTTTTGTTTGTTCAAGCGATCTACCAGTACTACTTTTTGAGCTTCTATATCACGAGCACCAATTTCAAGACGTAATGGTACACCGCGGAGTTCCCAATGATAAAACTTAGCGCCAGGGCTCTTTGTTTCATCAAGATCAACATGTAAACGTATGCCGACAAGTTCTTTTTTAAGAAGTTCTACAGCAGCAAGAACCGCTTCTTTTGTTTCTTGTTTATAAATAGGGACAATAACAAGTTGAATTGGAGCAATTTTAGGAGGTAATATAAGACCATTTTGGTCGCCATGAGTCATGATAAGTGCACCAATAAGGCGCGTAGTAGATGCCCAGCTGGTAAGATACGGGAAATCAAGTTCACCTTGACGATTTTGGTATGACATATTAAATACACGCGCAAAATTGCGAGAAATTATATGTGATGTCCCCATTTGTAAAGCTTTACCGTCTGGCATAAGACCTTCATACGTATACGTTTTATCTGCGCCGGCAAATTTTTCGCTTTCTGATTTAACGCCTTCTATCACCGGTATTGCTAAATAATTATGCGCCAAATCTACATATTCTTTAAGCATAGTAAGAGCTTCTTCTTCAGCTTCTTGATAGGTTTCATGCGCCGTATGGCCTTCTTGCCACCAGAATTCTGTGGTGCGCAAGAATGGTCTTGTACGCATTTCCCAGCGAATAACAGAGCCCCATTGATTGATTTTTAAAGGCAAATCGCGCCATGATTTTATCCAACGAGCAAACATATAATGTATAATAGTTTCTGATGTTGGTCTTACCACAAGTGGTTCTTCTAATTTACTGCCACCGCCGTGCGTAATTACCGCAAGCTCGGGAGAAAATCCTTCGATATGACTTGCTTCTTTTTTAAGAAACGATTCTGGAATCATAAGCGGAAAAGCGGCGTTTTGATGGCCGGTATCTTTAATTTTTTTATCAAGTATTGCTACAATGTTTTCCCAGAGGGCGTAGCCGTAAGGACGTATCACCATGCAGCCGCGAACGGGTGCTTGGTCTGAGAGTTCTGCTTGATCGATAACTTCTTGGTACCATTCGTTAAAATGGGTGGTTATGTTCGGTAATTTTTTTTCCATAGGGGCAATCTTCTTAGTAAGAGCTTTATCCAAATATAGTCTATTTCTAGCTTACTCTGGATAAAGCTCTTTGTTAAGTAAATTTATGGACCGGCACTCGCAGCTACTTGAGATTCTTTGCTTCTGTTTACATTAACTAAAAAGATTTATCTCAACAATATTCTGATTTTTGGATTTATTATCATGATACTCTAATCCAGGATACCCTTGTAAGTAACTAGCGAGAGCATCTTGATTTGCAAATTGGTGATACCCAGCCCCTTCAGTTTCATATTTATCTTTTCTATGCGAATCAAAAAGAATCCATTTTTGTGTAGTAGCGATATAAGCTATCATGATAGTTGTTGCAGAAAAAGTAACTGATGCATATATATTTGCATGCTCATCGTGATCTGCTGAAGCTGCAGCTGCAGCAGAAGAATCATCAGAAAAACCGTTTTTAATTGTTTCCAACATATTAGCAATAGTGCTAGGGATATCATTTATATATATAGGTACATTTACTGAGTTTTTTTTGCGTAAAGTATAGCCTTTAAATACATCTGATCTTTCTATTTCATCTATATTAAGAGAATGATGATCTTCTGTTGTTTTGCCAAGTTTTTGAATAATACTATCATAAGCACTTTTTCCCAAAGTTAAAATGGTATCTAAGCTCTGCTCACATTTGTTTTTTAGTTGAACTAAATTACCGTTTACTTTTTTTAATTCTTCCATAGCTACAAGAGTCATTGCACCACAGGCAGAGCCAGAGCCCGCGATATCAAATTGGCTCTTATCACTAAGAAATGAAGGTTCGCGAGCACTTAATGGTTGTTGGCTATATGAATGCATAGGACCTGGTTTTATTATACCTTTGTCATCGCCTTGCCCAGCAGAAAAACTACTTCTTTTTCCAAATTCTTGGTCATCAGATATAGCAGATTTTGCTTCTTCTTGAAGAACAGGATTTCTCTTAATTTCTTCCAACTTAGCTCTCATACCCTCAGACATCTCAATCTTACCTGTAGCGAAAGCTTTTTCAAATTCTTCAAACGTTTGCGTTGCGGGCAAGTGTATCCAGTCAATACCAGTACCTGCAAGAGCTTGCTCATAACCGCCTTCTGGTGGAGTGCCACCAAATACAACGAAATAAGATCTTTTATCTCCAGATTCTTCTAAATTATTTTTATGATAGATAAAACTTTGTTTATCACTTTCCCATGCTTCTTTGGCTTCTTCTTTTGCCCGATCAGCCTTGTTTAATGAGGTGTAATTTCTATTTTTAGCTTCTATACAAAAATTTTTTGTACAAAGATCATAATCTAAATTAAATTCTCCTAATCTTTGACCAAAAAAAATAATATTTTCTTTTAAAAAATCTTCTAATTTAGGAGCTATAGTAAGCTCATAAAGAGGACCCTTGCTACGATTTTCTTTTTTATTTTCTTTTGGCGCTATCTGGTCTTCTTCTTCTTTAATTTTTTCTTCTAGTATTTTTATTTTTACTT
>CAXNJL010000084.1:0-3140 GCA_964202625.1 Candidatus Babeliales bacterium
TAGATGGCTCTTTTGCAAAACCAGAAAATTCCTATACCTGCGGCGTAGGGCAATTTCAAATTGATGATGCAAAAACAGCATGCGCTGCTATGGGACTTATGTCTATGGTTGAATTAAAAAGCGCTAAAAGTTTAGATGCATTAAGAAAAAAAGATAATGGTCGTATGGATACTTTGTTAGCCAAAGGCAAAAGCGTATATGATGATGCTAAAAAAGATAAGAACTATTTATCTGTTGAAGATCTGTTAGAATCTAAAAGTTTCCCCAAAGATAGTTTGCAAAAAATAGATCTTTACAGTGTGCCAGCTTTTTTAGAATCTAATATGCAAGAGAGTCATGCTTTGCAGCCATTTCATAATGCTTTAACATTTATAGAACAGTATGGGGCTAGCTTGGTTGATCATAACCAAGAAAATTGTGCTGCAGCTGCTGCGCTACCAGTACCACAACGAGATAGCAAAACGCTTTACGGATTATTTACGGTAGAACCAGAAACTATTATGATTGGTTATTATCCCGATACAAAAAAATGGATGCTCTTTGATTCTCATAGAAGTAATAAATATTCTGCTCCTGGATCTGGCTTTCATCAATTTATAGACAAACAAAGTCTTACCAGTTATTTAGTTGGGTACCCGCTTACTATTTCTAGCAAGCCGGTCGAATGTAATTTATTTAGTTAGATTCTGCTTTTATAGGTATTTTTGTATCCAATAATTCTTTAAAATCTTCTGGCAGGTCTATAGCGTAGCTGTATTCCTGTCCATGAAGAGTAAAGCTGAGTGCGCCCGCATGCAAAGCTTGTCTTCTAATTTGTTTAGATGCAGAACCATACAAGAAATCTCCGAGTATAGGATGTCCTATAGCAGCACAATGCACACGCAATTGGTGAGTTCTTCCTGTTGTTGGCTTAAGTTCCAGAAGGGTAGCATCAGTAAAATACGTAACTGATTTATAATGAGTGAGAGAAGCTCTTCCATGAGAATCAATATGAGTCATTTTATTAGGAATCACTAAATGTCTGCTAATAGCATAATCTATACTGCCAGAAGCTGGTAGTTGGCCCTGGACAACAGCATAATATGTTTTATGTACTAAGCGATTTTTAAATAAGGCCATCAAAGTTTCATACGTACCGCTATTTTTTGCTATGATAATAAGCCCAGAAGTATCTTTATCAAGTCTATGAACAATTCCCGGTCGCTCTATTTCCCCAACAGATGCTAAGGCCGGAAAATAGTCTAAAGCAATATCTACCAGTGATATATCGGTATTTTTTTCATGCGGTCTATGCACAACAAGGCCTGCCGGCTTATTAATAATTAAAAAATCTGCAGTTTCAGCTACAAGCATAGTTTTTATATCGTAGGCAATATCAGACGGAGCATAGGTGCCTATCGTTCTTTCTGCCGGACTATATTCAATAGTATCACCTATTTTAAGCATATAATGTGGCTTGGTAACCAGTTTGTTATTTACCATAACCAGTTTTTTTTCTATAGCTTTTTGAAAAAAAGTACGAGAAGAATCGGTATATATCTGAGTTAAAAAAAGATCAATACGACAGCAGGTAGCTGTAGCATCTAGGGTAATTTTACATGCTGGAACAAGAGGAGAAGAGGAAGTATGCATTTTGTGCTTTTTTTTATAGGTAAAACAAGTTAAATCTTTTCTGTAAACAAAAAAAAGAGCATACTAGGTAAGTAGCTATAACTAGCATAGAACAGATTTTTTTTTAAATCAAATGGACATTAAAACCATGGGAGTGTTCAATGATAAAGCAAAAGCTTTTTGAACAACTACGCGCCGTCATAGATCACGTAGAAAATCAAGATACCGCAGAGGGTATGTTGTTATGGGAACAGTTTCTTCTTTTGCACCCTGCTGACAGCGCAGATTTTTTTGATATTAGTGATATCTATGTATTAAAAAAGTTGTTTGTACTGTTGCCTATTGATAAAAAGACCGAAATATTTGAATATCTTTCACATCAGACAAAAACGCTCTGTCTTTCTTTTTTAAACGATCATGAACGGGCATTATTACTCGCAAGTTTGCCAATCGACGAACTTACTGATTTATTTGATGAACTTACTGAGCAAGAACTCAAAAAATATACGAAGCTTTTACGCAAGCGTGAAAGAGAAGAGGTTCTTTCGTTACTTAAATTTAAACCAGATTCTGCTGGCGGTGTTATGGATACCAATGTATTATCGCTTGTTCAAGATTATACGGTAGAAAAAAGTATAACTCTTTTACAAAAATTACAGCCAAACAGCGATCTCCATCAGCAGATATTTGTAACCAATAGAACGTTGCAACTTGTTGGTTATATTAATTTAGAGGATTTATTGCTTAAAAGTTCTAAGGCAAAACTCAGCAGTATTATGCACAAAAACGAACTGATAGTCAATGTTGACGAAGATCGTGAAATAGTTGCTCAAAACATGATACATTATCATATTACTATAGCTCCTGTTGTAGACGATCACGGTATATTTTTAGGCGCTATTCCCAGTGATACGTTAATCGATATCGTAGAACAAGAAGCAACAGAAAACGTCTATCGTATGTCAGCTCTTTCTCCCATTAAACATAGTTATTTTGAAACATCGTTTATGCGTCTTTTATACCAGCGCGTTTCTATTTTAACGATTCTTTTGTTAGCGCAATCTTTTGCTACGCTTATTATGCAACGATACGAAGCGGCGCTAGGTAGTTTTTTAATATTTTTCTTGCCCATGCTCACCAGTACCGGCGGCAATAGCGGCGGACAAACATCAGCCTTGGTAATTCAGGGTCTTGCTTCTGGTGATATTAACGACTCAAATAGAACTCGTTTTTTTAAACGAGAATTTTTGATGGCGCTTTGTATAGCTTGTGCGTTAGGAGCAGTATCTTTTGCCCGGATTATGTTTGTGCAACGAGATTTATATACCAGTTGTATTGTAAGCGGAACGCTTATGATTATTGTGATGGTAGCAGTTACGCTCGGCAGCTCTATTCCATTTTTACTCAAAAAGTGCAACTTAGATCCCGCGGCTTCTTCAGGTCCATTTTTGGGAACTTTGATGGATATTTTAGGCGTAATTATTTATTGCTTAATTATTACTTATTTTTTATCGTAGATTTTTTATAAA
>CAXNJL010000085.1:0-3091 GCA_964202625.1 Candidatus Babeliales bacterium
GTAGTATTTTTATCTGCGCCAGAACAAGAAAAAAAAATAGACCCGATTAATCTCTCTTCTTTTCCAAGTCCAATCATACGATGCACAGAGCTTGAAAAGCTTTTTCCTAAAACAAACATGTTTATAAAACATGACGGTTTATCTGATACAAAAAAAATAAGTCTAGGCGGAAACAAGCTCAGAAAACTCGCTTACATTCTTGCTGATGCACAAAATAAACAGACAAAATCTCTTATTACGTTTGGCTGTGCAGGTTCAAACCATGCATTACAAACAACTATCTGTGCTCAAGAACTAGGCATGAACAGTTATTGTTTATTGCTTGATCAAGAAAATAATAGCTCGGTACGCAGAAATTTATTGTTGCAAGAAGCATACGGCGGGAAATTACTGTACTTTAAGAATCGCACCGAACGGACTGCTGGCGCAGTTGAACTATTTTTAAGATTAGAACAAGAAGAAGGGGTACAGCCGTATGTTATCCCAACAGGCGGATCGTGCCCTTTAGGAACTGTTGGCTATGTTGATGCTGCACGCGAACTTATACAGCAGATACAAAGTGGCTTATTACCACAACCTGATAGTATCTATCTACCCGTAGGATCAGCTGGGATTGCAGCAGGATTATTATTAGGGCTACAGCTCTATAACAATAAAGCGCATGTGTACTGCGTACTTACTGAACCAGATGACGCAAAACATACGCTTGCGCACAAAATAAAAAAATTATTTTATGAAACCAATAAGCTACTTAGTGCGTGGGATAAGAACTTCCCTAAACTAGAGTTGGAAGAAAAAAACTATACAATAGTTACTGGATATACCGGAACTGATTATGGGGTAGCGTGCCCCAAAGGGCAAAAAGCGCTGGATTTTTTACAAAAACAGGAACATATAACTCTTGATAACACCTATTCTGCAAAATGTTTTGCTGCAGTTTTAGATGATCTAAGATCAAAAAGATGTGAAGATAAAACAGTACTTTTTTGGAATACCTACTGTTCAGAATTTTTTACAAACATAACTGACATGGTAGATTATAAAAAACTACCAAAAGAATTTCACAGATATTTTAGAGATTAAGAAACCGCTTAGAAAAGCTTTTTCTAGAAGCCATATACCCTTTGGACTCTTTTGATAAATATGAATGCAAGATAGCATAAAAGAAATCGCGATCTGCAGCTTTTACTACTGCTTGCTCATGAGCTTCTGCTAAACAAAGTGGGTAGCCAAAACCTTTTTGTACCTGATCGGTAATAATTTGCGTGACAAGATCTAAAAGCTCTACATCAAGCGCCAACCAAGCAGGGAGCTCTATGCGAGCTATTTCTACGCCGGTATGCATATAAAAAAAATAAGGCTTTAGATGTTCAGGATAATATATCGTTATTTCTGAACTATGCAAAAACAGCTCAGAACGAGTGTACGGTTTAAGATATGATTCTACAAGAGCCGCATCAGAAATAAGATTGAACTGCTGAGATTCTTGACGCAATAATGCTACTAAATCTTTTGATTGAGGTAAGCTAATATAAGCAATTAAGGGGATTCTTTCTTGATAAAATTCTTCAAGTGTACCGAGATATGCTTTTAAAAAACGCTCTTTAAAATCTGTCTCTTTTGTTGCGAGATAAAAAAATATAAGTGATCCATCAACAAAAAAAAGCTGCGGACTTTCTGAATTTTTTTCGCGAGCTTGTCTACTTAATCGTAAACCAGCCTTAAATTCTAACTCTGTTCTATAACAGTTAATAAAATCTATAGATTTTTCGTCGTCGGTTTGCCCAAACAATATTTCTGGAATACTTTCAAAAAGAACTGGTGTATGCAAAGAGCCGTAAGAGAAGTGTACGGTGCCTATATTAATTAAAGAACAAGATATGCCTTGGTGTCTATCGGGATAAATTTGGGAGCCGTCAGCTGATAAAGCTTGATAGGGAAAAGGCTTAGGGATCATTTCATAACAAGCATCTAATCTTACGGGCCAAGAAGCATCAAGATGCGTAGAATCCGCACATAATAGTTTCCAAAGCGCGCATGCTTGTTTTTTTTGTTCTTGCACAGCATTATATGATTGCAAAGAACTTTTGGCGATTTTTTTTATAACTTGATTATGATTAAGCATGATTTTTTTTATATACTTTTATAGCCTCTTGCAAAGCCTCTAAAGAGAGCAAAGCACAGCGCGCTCGCAGAGGACCCAGTTCTATACCAACCAGAGCAAGTATATCTTGAGCGGTAACTTTTTCAAGTTCAACAAGAGGTTTTTGGAGCATAAAACAAGTAAGCTGTGATGCTGTAGCTTGGCTAATAACACAACCAGCACCAGAAAAAACAGCGCGAACAATAGTATTGTTTTCCACCAAAGCTTCTAAAAGAATACTATCTCCACAAGAAGGATTATGAGAGCTGCTTTTTAGATCTGGCTTTTCTAAACTGCCACGATTTCGGGGATTTTTATAATGATCAAGCAGTATTTCTTGATAGTAAGTAGGGGTATTCATAGTTGTTAGTATACTATAAGTATACTAAAAAGAATACCCTGTTCTGAGAGAGTTAGCTATTGTTTTTAGGTAAAAAATGCTTTTTCCACGTATCGTCGCATTCAGAAATGGCCACATCTTCTTCGCAAAAGCTAAATTTACTTTGATGTTTTAAAGGCTTTTTTAGAGGCATTTCATTCTGAAATACATCTTGATAACGATCATAACGAGCAATATTTTTTAAAACAAAAGCATAAAATTCTTGATTTTCAAGGCGATCTAACTCATCTTCGTTTCTCACAAGAAAGTTATGCTGAGTCTCTCTTATATGGCTTCTTAACCATAAAGCACTTACATTGTATAACTGATTAGTTACAGGATCAATAAGCAAACGATCTACATGTGCTTGCGCATCTTTTTGCATACGTGATGCTGTATATATTTTCTGCCCAGAGAGAAAACATAAACTTATATATAATATTATTTTTATATTTTTTACCATGATGGAAATCTTTCGTTGTTTTGTTGCAGATTGATAACTATACAACTTTAATTAATTAAAGTCAAATAATTAATTCAGGTTGAACTGTTTTGTTGGTTTTATTGCG
>CAXNJL010000086.1:0-3061 GCA_964202625.1 Candidatus Babeliales bacterium
ATCATGCAAAAATATTGTTACGCTCGAAGATCCCATAGAATACACGCTTTGCGGCATAACCCAAAGTCAGATTGCTACTGATATTGGATTTACGTTTGCTAAAGGATTACGAGCTCTTTTGCGTCAAGATCCAGATATTATTATGATTGGTGAAATTAGAGATACAGATACTGCTTTAGTTTCTGTGCAGGCTGCGCTCACGGGCCATTTAGTTATCAGTACGCTTCATACACCAGATACAGCAAGTGTGCCGTTTCGATTAATAGATATGGGCGTAGAGCCATTTTTACTTACTTCGTTAACGGGCGTTCTTGCGCAAAGACTTTTACGACTGCTCTGCTCTGCATGTAAAATAAAAAGAAATACAACAGAAGTAGAACAAGCTTTTTTTTTAAAACATCAAGCAGAAATTTCTTATGTTCTTTTTACTGCAGTTGGTTGTGCCGACTGTTATTTTACGGGTTACAAAGGGCGTATAGGGATTTTTGAACTGCTGGTAATTTCACCCGAGCTTAAAGTTTTTTTTACTCAATCGTTAAAAAAAGATCATCTTTACCAAGAAGTTTTGGCAAAAAACACCTACTCATTTGCACAAGACGGAATTGCTAAGGTTCAACAAGGCCTTGTTGATATACAAGAGCTACAAGCTTTTATGGGGCTTGATTAATTTCTCAATTAGGCAGATTCAAGCCTAAGAAATATGTTAATTTATGTAAGTTTTTAAAAAAGAAAAGCCCCCGAATATATAATCCAGGGGCCATACACATATAAAAAAATCTAATCTTTTTTTTATTTATGAGTTAATAACAAAGCAAACCAACCTACTATAAGAAATGGTGCCGCTATAGCCGTTAAAGTTAACCCCAACAAAACACTTATTTCTTGATTTCTTTTATTCTCTTCTTTTTTAAGCAATGCTAGTATGTTAGAATTACTCGTTAATAAATAATCGCCTTTATCTATATGAGCTTTTCTATCTAATAAAAATTGAATAATATTGGCAGGACAATCAACAGAAAGAGCATATTGGAGTACTGTTTTTTTAGTAGCATCTATTCTTGTATCAATAGATAATGCTCTATTATCTGCATTATTTGAATTTTTCTTAAAAAACTCTCCTAAAGCCTCATAATCATGGCGATCTAGAATACCACAAAGCTCTTTTTTTAAAGCTGATCTTTTCATGTCGCATATTATTTTTTCAGCACATACATAGCCTAATCCAAATAAACCTGCCCCTACCAAAAGTTGTTTAGCTGTTGAGCATGCAGATGAAGCAGAAACTATAATAAGTGATAAAAATAAGCTGTTTTTTAATATTTTATTCATAAGAGACCTTTAGTTAAAGTATATTCTTAATTTTACCAAAGAATATTTTAAATAACAAAAGCCCCCCCTTACTAGAAAAGACAGCGAGAATTTATTGTTTCTTGATTATAACCTTGTATCAATATAATATATTTGTTATAATTTAATAAAATCAAAAAAGAGAAATTTATGAGTTGGAAGATAGATTTTTATAATCAAAAAGTTAAAGATGGCATTAAGAATTGGCCGCCTTCTTTAAGAGTAAAGTTTTTAAAAATAGCTGAACTCATTGAAAAAATCGGTCCTTATGAATTGGGTATGCCGCATATTAAGATACTAAAAAATGGGCTTTCTGAAATAAGAGTAAAGGAGTAGACGGTATAGCCCGTGCACCATTTTGCCTTATAAAAAATAAAATAGTGATTATTTTAAGTGAGTTTATAAAGAAAACACAAGAAATGCCGCCGAGAGAAATGGCTACCGCATTAAAGCGTATGAAAGAGGTAAAAGACGATGAGTAAAAGACCAAGCTTTGCTGAATTTAAAAAAGAAGTGCTACAGGACCCAGAAGTTAAAGCTGCTTATGATTTACTAGAACCAGAATTTACTTTATTAGAAAAATTTATTAAAGCAAGAAAAAAAGCACAGTGCTCACAGTCAGAGCTTGCCGAGCGGCTTGACCTTCAACAGCCTGCTATTGCGCGACTTGAAAGAGGAGGATATACTACAACATCTATTGGCACACTAGTTAAAGTAGCTGATGCATTAGGATATTCTCTTAAAGTTTCATTGTCGCCCAAAAAGCAAACCACTGGCGAAGCACAATCAAAGAAAGTTCGGGTCAGTTAAGATATTAATTTTATTATTTTTTGAGAGTATTTATATCAGCGAGTAACTGCTTGATTGATAAAAAATGGATACCGACAAGCTGTTCTTTAAGCCCTGCGAGTATGTTTCTTTTTTTGTCGTCTATAAAAATAAATTGCTTGTGCATGAGATGGGGAGATTTTTTAAGCGCTAAAACGCCTTCTTTAAAAAAAACGGGATTTGGCTTAGATCTATAGTTATTTTGTTTAGAGGGCACATATGCTGTATCAAATAAATTAAAGATCTCTGGATAGATTTTTGCCATCTTATCAAACGTTTCTTGGGCACAGTTAGAAAGAATGCCAAGCGCATAGCCCTCTTTTTTTAGCTCTTGTATATAAGCCACTGTTTTGTACATGGGCTTTTGCTCTAATAAGAGCTGCTCAAAAAAATTTGGGAAACCGGCAAGTTGTGGATATATTGTTTCAAGCTCACGCAGGACATATTCTGCCACCCTGCTTTGAGATGTGATTTTGTGGAAAGTAATCCAAAAAGATGGGCGTAAAGATACAAGAAGTAATGGGATACTATACCGGCTAAAAACCACTTGTAAAGTTATAGTGCTAAAATTTTGATACATAAATACTTTATGGATATCAAATACAAAAGCGGTATTTGCTGGATTGATAGGGGTTAGAATCTGTTGATTTTTTGAGATAAAGATAGTTTGTTTATAATAACTTATATAAAACAAGCTACAACAAAAAATAAGTATACTACTAATTCCAAACAACAAAACGTTCTGCATAACCATAAAATTTCTCTTAACAAACAAACTGATCTACTGTTTGTAGTATACAAAACTAGAATAAATCGTCTATCTAAAATAATCAAAGATCTTTTCAAAAGTGGTTTTTTCTAAAACAGGTTCTTGCTGATCTTGTAG
>CAXNJL010000087.1:0-3054 GCA_964202625.1 Candidatus Babeliales bacterium
GGTTTTGATAAAAAAGTTTTAGAAAAAAGAATAAATCAGCAAGCATATTCTCCTGAATATAAAAAATCGCTTGAATTACTAGCAACTAATAAAACAGAGCAAGTAGTTTCTCCAGAATATAGTGCTGCTATTAAGCAAACTCTTAGTCAAGAAGGCGCCCTATGCAAAAAAGCATACAATTTATCAAAAGAAGCTTGTAGCCTCTTAGAAGAAGCTGGTTGCAGGCTAGAAGATTTTAATTCTTGCTTGGGAAATACAGTAGAACAGTATATACATAATGATTTATGCGTACTGATAGAAAAAACAGCTGCTTTGCCTACATATCAAGAAGAGGGCAAGCAAGAAATTTTACATTTTGTTTCACTTTCAAAAAATTATAGTCAAAACAAACAGATCTCTTTGTCTCTTGTTGCTAAAAAAGTAGGGGAATCTTTATTAGATGTAGCTATTGCTGTAGCAGAAGGCAGTTTTGACGCGGTCAAAAATATTAAAAATACCGTTGATTTTTTATCTACTACCGCATTTTCTGTCCCCTATGATCAAAAAATAAATAAAGTAATATCTGCTGTGAGTAGTTGTGTTCAAGCAATTGGTGGATTTTTTAAAGAGCAGTATCAACTTCTTACAGACGACCAAGCGCTTAAAGAATGGGAAATAAATCAAGAAATACGAAATAAGAAATTTGCCGCATGGGCTCAAGATCTAGAAATGCGCTATGCTAATACGCTTTTTCGCGACAAAGTAAAAGCAGTAACTACGTTTGCTGTTGAAAATTTTTTGATTGGCAAGGCTATGAATTATCTTTTAGATAGTTCACGTGTGGTGAATTTTGAAATACAGGCTGTGAGGTTATTAGATCAAGAACTTTGTTTAAGTAAGCCTTTACCAAGAATTACGTTTGAAGAAATTAATGGTGTATGGAAAGAAGTAGAAAAAGTACATGGCGTATGGCGAGTTGTGGGAGAAGCTGCTGAATCTCAGTTGCCAGTAGTTACGCATCTTATAGAAAATAGTGTAAATTTTAGCTCTCAAATTTGTCAATCAAAAGCGCGATCTGTGGCATTAGTTGGCTTAGAAAAAGCAGTTTCTTCTACGGTAAAACCAGGCTTTATTGATGTTTCGCTTTTTAGAGCCACTAAAACAGTAGCTGAGGTTCTTGCGCAAGAGAGTAATCTTTGTGAGCTAATTTATGCTAAGGCAAAACCAAAAGCGGCATTACAGTCTCTTGCAGATGTTGCTGATAGGTTGATACATGTCCATCCAGACATGATACCAGAAAAAGAATTACGTCTCTTAATAGATACATATTATGCTCATCCAGGGTTTATGGGAGATGCAGATGCTCCACTTGAGCGAATTCTTAAAGTCGGAGAAGCTCGCTTGAAAATAAAAAGAGGAGATGTTTTAGAAACAGTAGAAGAAGCATATAATAGATTAAAGACACTTAAGGGAACAATATTTGAATTGCGGTTAGCTAAAAAATTAGACGCTCAAGGAACAAAAATTATAAAATTTGGATCAAAATATTGGCCCGAAGGAAAAGTTGGTTTTAAAGGTTCAAATCCATTAGATTTTGATTTAGAAACAGCAGATACGCTTATCGAGGCTAAAAGCAGAAATTTTTATAGTATTAGCGAAAGAGAAATGGAAACAATAATTAATGCTCTTATAAAACATAAAGAAACAGCGAATAATATAGCAGGCAAAAAATATCTTTTTATTTCCGGAGAAATATTGCCAGAAAAATTTAAGCAAGAATTGATAAAAAATTGTATAGACTTTAAAGAAATATTATAACATCATTGCAAGGATCATTATGAATTATCCAAAACATCCCGAAATACAAATTTATTTAAAAGATAATTTCGAAAAAAATATTTTAAAAATTTTGAATTATCCAGGAATCTCATATTCTTATTATTTCTCTAAGAGAAATGCTACCATTTCAGATATAGGTAAAATATCTGATCTAGATTATAAGGCAGAAAATCATTCGTTTAGTGCAAATTTTAAAGAACTATCATTTTTTGATGTTTTTACTTCTAAAGATAAACATATCGAAAACGATTTTGTTATTTTTTTTTCTAGATTATTTCAATCGCCATTTAAAGTAGTAGCAGATTATTGGGTTCCGAATGATTTTGTTTTTGATACAGAAAGATATTTGCAGCTTATTTTTGGAATGTGTAAAGATGTATTGATATCAGACATTATAGTTATGAGCAATGAAGAAATATATTATGAGAGCCAAACATTTCAAAATCCTACGCCAAACAGTTTAGTAGCTATTATTGGGAAGACTTATAAGTTAACTTCTGGATATTATTATGTATCAAAACTATTAAATAATCTTTTAGATGAAGATGCTCATACTCTTATATATAAAGACAGTAAGGGATTAGAACCATTAGAGCCCTGTTTTGATTATACTGATGATGCTCGATTAGAATTTTATGATAAATTAGGTACAGAATTAGATAAAAAAGAAGAAATAACAGTATTAATAAAGCATTATGGATATCTTGTAACAGTAATAGTACAGTCAGAAAAAATTCTTATGGTTCCTTATTTGCCCCATAAAACAAAGAAGACAGAGGGTGCTGAAGGGGTGGATATTCAATTCTATACAGAATTATTAACTAAAATGTGTAGGGGTATTGCTATATGTGACTTTGAGACATATTTTAATAGGCCAGATAGTGCATATGTTCCTTGGCCCTTACCTAAATAGCATTCATTTTTGCTACCGAAAGATTAATAGGTAAATTATGTCAAAAGGGCCTATCGAAATCATAAAAAATAAAGAAAATAAGGGAATATATTATTATTATGTATCTACATTAAGATATGGTCTTTATGAATTTTTTATTGGCATTGATCCAAAAAAAAATCGATTATTGTTTTTTGACAAAACAAATTTTGATACACCTATAGGGATTATAACTTTCGTTGGTGTAGATAATTTAGTTGAAATTAATGGTATTCATAAGGGGATTTCTAATATGGTTGCAGTGCAAGCTTATAAAGCTATTATGGAGAATGAATATCCTGAAA